>JBBRIV010000056.1:0-13471 GCA_038220425.1 Candidatus Limnocylindrales bacterium | reverse complement strand
GAACTGGACGTGGCCCTGGCCACCGAGATGCCGTTCGGCAAGTTCCACGAGCACACGCTGGCCCAGATCGCGGCATTCGAACCCAGCTACATCGACTGGGTGTCAGGAACCATCACCCGCGACCCGGAGCTGGTGGCCGCGGCCCGGGTCGTCCGCGAGGAGCTCGATCGCCGGGGCATCATCCGGCGCACCCGCGAGAGTCACGTCCTGCACCCCGCCGGCGACTGACCCCAGGCCGCGCCGCGCGAACGAAAATAGCGATCGCCCCGCGTGTGCCCGCAGGGGCGATCGCTCGATCAGATGAAATGGCGGATGAGGCCTACCGTCGGTCACAAGTCCCGGGCCCGCTGGCCGATAGATCATGGTTGCTCGGGTCGTGACCCGGATCTGCTGAGCCTCGTTGATGGTCCTCGGTCAAGCCTTTGGACCGTCCAGTAGAGGAGACTCGGTCGGTTCCGGATCCGTGACCGACGCCCCGGGTTCCTCCCCGGATGGCTCGCTCGACGGCGTGCCGCCACCGTACGCCCGGCCGGGCCCGGGCACCATGGGCATTCCGTCCCGATCGGGCCAGCCCTTCGTTGGGGGGCGCACCGACGCACCACTTCCTAGAGGACGTCGCGCTCCCGTTGGGCGAACGCGCGATCCAGCCGGAAGGGCGACTGGCCGTCCGGATCGGCCCGCAGGCCGCCGTCGGGAGCTGTGCTCCGGGCCATGACCAGGTCAACCAGGAGGCGACTGCCGCCGGCCGAGCTCATCACCCCGTGGCCGCTGTAGCCGCCGTTGAGCCACAGCCCTCGGACAGCCGTGGGCGACACGAACGGACGATGGTCGGGCGTGATCTCGTACTGCCCCGCCTGGACCGTGAACGGGACACCGCCGGCATTCCAGGCATCGGCCCAGAACGGGCTGATCCGGGCGACCGAGACGGGCGAGGCCGGGTCGAGCAGGCGGAAGGCCGCGTCGGCCTGGGCGCTGGGCGACCAGGACGGTGGGCCGGCCTCGGTGGTCGGATCGGTCTGGAGGACGAGCGCTCCGCGCTGCCACGGTCGCCAGTGCGCGGCCGTCTCTTCATCGATGGTCATCGGGGCATCGGCGGGAACCGCCGCCAGGTCAGGCACCAGGACCTTGTGCCGAATGGTCGGTGCCAGCGGCACCCGGATTCCGGCCAGCTCGGCAGTCTTTGCGAGGAACGGCCCGGTAGCCAGGATCACGATGGGCGCCGCGATCGAGGCATGCGGCGTGTCCACGGCCACGATCCGATCGCCCACGACGCGCAGGCCGGTGACCCGCTCACCCAGGCAGAAGGTGGCCTCGGCCGTGCCCAGAAGCCGTTCGACTCCCGGCCCGTTGGAGGCCGCGAGGGCATAGCCCAGGGCAACCCGGACCTGGTCGATGAAGCCGTCGCCCGCCCGGAACCGGGCGCCGACCACTGCCTGGGAGATGTGCGGGAAGCGCCGGCGCGTCTCGTCGCCGCTGAGCAGCTCGACGTCGGCCAGTCCGAATCCGTGCTGGCGCTCGACCATCCGGCGCTGGCGTTCGATGGCTGCCGGTTCGGTCGTGCAGAACAGGTAGCCCTGCGGCCGAAGCTGGATGTCGTAGCCGGGCAGGCCCAGCCGTTCGGGGAACGCGAAGAGCAGGTCGACACCTTCGCGCACGAGAGCCAGCTCCTCGGCGTTGTCGTGCTGCAGCCGGTAGGCGCCGGTCGCCGCCGCCGTGGTCAGCGTGGCCGGCTGGGGCCGGGCATCAAGGACCACGGTCCGCAGGCCGGCCGCCGTCGTGTAGAACGCGGTGGCGCAGCCGATCACCCCGGCCCCGATCACGACAACGTCGGCGGTAGCCGGCGGGGACCCTCGGCGCAGCTCGAGGGGCGGTTTGGGGCTGGTCATGTCAGCCCGACGATAGCGCCTCCGGGCGGCCCCGGGGACCTCGTCGTATCCTCGGCTCGTGATCCTTCGAAGCACGGTCGTCCGCCTCCTGGCAATCCTGTCCGTCGCACTCCTCCTGGCGGGCTGCGTCAACGATGCCACGGCGGTCGGTTCGTTCGACCCGGCCACCCCGTGCAACGGCCTGGACAGCCAGGTGATGGCCGGCGCCTACCCGGACCTGGAGGCGGCGCTGCCGACCAGTCTCGTGGGCGTTGCCCCAACCAGCCTCGTATCGGGCCGGCTGTGCTCGGCCAAGACCCTGGGCACGCTCTATGACCACGGCATCCACGAGACCCACTTCGCCAGCGTCGTCTGGAACCGGGGCGGGGGATCGGGAGTCCAGATGACGGTGATGCAGGCCGATGGGCTGACCGTCGCCAGTGCCCTCGAGTCGTACGGCGAAGGGGCGCGCAACGCTCCCAAGGTGCACAAGCTGGTCACTTCGAGCGTCACGGTCAACGGCCAGCCGGGGATGCGCCTGGACATCGCCAACGACGACTACGCCCAGGAGGTCGTCGTCTGGCCGGGTGATGTTCCCGGCCGGGTCCGGGTTGTCATCACCTCCAACATCCACGAGCCTGACATCCAGGTGGCCCTGGCCGCGTTCCGCTGAGCGCACGGGCCGCCGATTGAGCCCGTGCTAGAGTCGCGGCCATGACCTGGAGCGAGCGCCACCGTGCCTGGCAGGAGCGTCGAGTCCGGCCTGCCCTGGAGCGTGCGCCCGAGCGCCGCACCGGGTTCAGCACGATCAGCGACGTCGAGGTTGAGCGGCTCTATGGGCCGTGGGACTGGACGGCCGGGTCGGGCTCCGGGCCGGGCGGCGAGCAGGGCGGCGAGCCCAGCGGCCCCGGCGGCCCGACCGCGGTTGACCAGCGCGGCGACCCGCTGCCGGCTGGACGCTGGGACGACTTCGACCCGTTGCGCGATATCGGCCTGCCCGGCGAACCGCCGTTCACCCGCGGGATCCATCCCACGACCTATCGGAGCCGCCTCTGGACGATGCGGATGTTCGCCGGATTCGGGGCCGCCGAAGACACCAACGCCCGCTTCCGCCAGCTCCTGGCGGCCGGCCAGACGGGTCTCTCGATCGCCTTCGACATGCCCACCCTGTACGGCTATGACACGGACGATCCGGAGGCCGAAGGCGAGTTCGGGACATGCGGCGTTGCCGTCAGCAGCCTGGCCGACATGGAGGTCCTGCTGGCCGACCTGCCCCTCGAGCGGATCAGCACGTCGATGACGATCAACTCGCCGGCGGCGCCGATCTGGGCGATGTACATCGCGGCAGCCGAGCGCCGAGGGGTGCCCCGGGCGGCCCTCGAAGGAACCCTCCAGAACGACATTCTCAAGGAGTTCGTGGCCCAGAAGGAATTCCTGTTCCCGCCCAGCCACTCGATCCGGCTGGTCACCGACACGATCGAGTTCGGGACCCGTGAGCTGCCCCGCTGGAACACGATCTCGATCAGCGGTTATCACATCCGCGAGGCCGGCTCGACCGCCGTCCAGGAGCTGGCCTTCACGATCGCCGACGGCATGGCGTACGTCGAGGAGTGCCTGGCCCGTGGGCTCCGGATCGACGAGTTCGCTCCCCGGCTGAGCTTCTTCTTCAACAGCCACAGTGACTTCTTTGAGGAGATCGCCAAGTTCCGGGCGGCGCGCCGAATCTGGTACCGCTTGATGACCGAGCGCTATCGGGCGGAGAACGAACGATCAACCTGGCTACGCTTCCACACCCAGACGGCGGGCGTCAGCCTGACCGCCCAGCAGCCCCTGAACAACCTGACCCGGGTCGCGATCCAGGCCCTGGCTGCGGTCCTGGGAGGCACCCAGTCGCTCCATACCGACGCCTACGACGAGGCCTGGGCGGTTCCCTCGGCCGAGGCGGCGCTCCTCGCCCTGCGCCAGCAGCAGGTCATCGCCGAAGAGTCCGGCGTCGCTTCCACGGTTGACCCACTGGGCGGGAGCTGGTTCGTGGAGTCACTGACCAACACCACCGAGCGCGCGGTGTGGCGCTACCTGGACGAGATCGATCGGCGGGGCGGGATGGTCAAGGCGATTGCCGAGGGCTATCCCCAGCGTGAGATCGCCGATGCCGCCTATCGCTTCCAGCGCGAGCTGGATGCTGGTGAACGGACGATCGTGGGGGTCAACAGCCAGGTCGATCCCGGCGAGCGCCTGTCGATCCCGCTGCTTGAGGTGTCCGAGACGTCGCGCCGGCGCCAGCTCGAGCGGCTCGAACGGACCCGGCGCGAACGGGACGCCTCGGCCGTTGCGTCGGCGCTGGCCGGCTTGCGCGAGGCCGCCGGCCGGCCGGGTTCGTCCGACTCAAACCTGATGCCCCACTTCCTGCGCTGTGCCGAGGCCTACGCCACCCTCGGTGAGCAATGCGCGGTGCTCCGCCAGGTCTTCGGCGAGTACCGCGAGCCGGTCGCGGTCTGAGTCCGGGTACCATCTGGACATGTACGCCAATGCCCTCGAGTTCCTCGAAGACGAGCGCGCCGCGTGGCGTCCCTACGAGGCGTTGCTCGATCTGAGTGACGCCCAGCTGTCGCTGCCCCTGGAGACTGCCCACGGTTGGTCGGGTCGGGACCTGATGGCCCACCTGACCTACTGGCAGGAAGTGGCCATGACCGTGGCCACCGAGCTGGCCCTCCGTGAGACGAGCTCGATCAAGGTTGCCTCCGATGCCGACTGGGACGCTCGGGGCGACGAGATCAACGAGGAGATCCGGGTTGCCGCGCTGGCTCTGCCCCTCGACGAAGTCCGCTCGCGCTTCCGGCTCATCCCGGGTGAGCTGCGCGGCTACCTGACGGTCGTGCCCGAGACGCGCTGGCTCAAGAACAGTGAGTACGAGAACTTCTTCCTGAACGAGACCACCGACCACTACGAAGGCCACCTGGCCGACCTCGCCGCGGTCCTCGCCGCTTCGGCGTAGTTCCGAAGCCGGGGCCCGGTGGCGGTCCGGCGCCGGGGCTGGTGTGGCTCCGCGGCCCCGCGCGGCAATCCCGATCCGGCCCACGCGGCAAACCCAACCCGGCCCGCGCGGCAATCCCAACCCGGTCGGTTTGTGCCAAATGCCGCCACCAGCGGCCGTATGGTCGGTCGCAGCCCATTCCGCAGTCAAATGAGTTGGTTCTGCGCGGCGGCCACGCACAAAACCGGGTAAGAGCGGGCTTTGGCGAGTCGAATCGGGCCAAGATTCGACCACAACGTCGCTGGCAGCGGCATTTGGCAGAAACTCTGGGCCGCCGGGGCTTGCCACCTCGGCCAGGCTCGGGACAGTGCCCGCGGCCGCCCTCGAGACCCCGCGGCCGGGTTCGTTCGAGACAGATACCGCTCCCAGCTGCCGTATGGTCGGTCGCAGCCGATTCCGGGGGTCGAATGAGCACCTCCGGCGCGTCGACCACGCACGAATCCAGCCGAAAGCCCGCCGCCCGGGGGTCGATTCCGCCAGGTGTCCGACCATAGCGCGGCTGGGGGCGGTATCTGGCAAGAACGCCGTCTCGCCGCGTGCCGGTCGCGTCGCGCCGCTCGCAACCTGGCGCCGCCAACCACAACGAACGAACCCCGTTCGGCGATCGAACGGGGTTCCGTAGTGAGCTCAACCCGCCTCGAGGGCAGGCGCGGATCAGCCGGCGGTCGGCTCCGCGGGAACGGCCGGCTTGTTGAACTCGGCCAGGCTGAACTGCTGCTCGAGCTGCTCCATCGGCCGGAAGCCAACGACGCCCATCGGCTGCTGGCCCGGTCGGAAGAACGCGATCGTTGGGATGCTCATGATCCCGTACTTCTGGGACAGGCTGGGGTTGGCATCGACGTCAACCTTGACCACGTCCACAGTGCCGTCGTACTTGGCGGCGAGCTTCTCCATCTCCGGGGCGACCTGCTTGCACGGACCGCACCAGGTGGCCCAGAAGTCGACCAGCACGGGTCGCTCGTTGTTGAGCACCATCGCTTCGAATGTTGCGTCGGTTACTGCCTTGATCTCGGCCATTGGGCCACGATCCTTTCTCCCGCCTAGCGGGCGAACGTCTGAATGAGCTGGTAGGCCTCGAGGACCCGGGGGTCTGAGAGGCGGTAATAGATGGTTGTGCCGTCTCGCCGGGTCGTAACGAGCCCGGCGCTGCGGAGGACGGCGAGATGCTGACTCATGTTCGGGACCTGGCAGCCGACCTGACCGGACAGATCACCAACCGATTGCTCGCCGCGGGCGAGACACTCGAGGACGCACAATCGCTTCGGATCAGCCAGGGCTCGACCAACCGCGGCAAAGCGCTGTCGCTCGAGGTCTGATGACGGAGTGATCTGTTCCACGCACGGACTATATCACCTAGTTGCGCAAGCGTGCAAGTGATCCCGCCCGTTACCCTGTAGCCATGGCCCACGAATTCATCTACACGACCTACAAGCTCGCCCGGCACTACCCGCCGGATCGGACCGTGCTCGAGAACATCTCGATTTCGTTCTACCCGGGCGCCAAGATCGGGGTCATCGGCTCGAACGGGGCAGGCAAATCCAGCCTCCTCCGGATCATGGCCGGGCTGGATGACGGATACAGCGGCGAAGCCCGGCTGACCCCAGGCTTTACGGTTGGCTACCTGGCCCAGGAACCGGAGCTGGATCCGGCCAAGGACGTGAAGAGCAATGTCCTCGACGGCGTCCGCGAGGTCCACGGGCTGATCGAGCAGTACAACGCGGTCATGGCCCGCTGGTCCGAGCCCGACGCCGACTACGAGGCGATCGGAGCGGAGCAGGCGGCCCTCGAGGACCGGATCGCCGCGACGGACGCCTGGAGCCTGGAACGCAACGTCGAAATCGCGATGGACGCCTTGCGCTGCCCGCCCGACGAGGCCGATGTCACGACCCTGTCCGGCGGCGAGAAACGGCGGGTCGCCCTGTGCCGGCTCCTGCTCAGCCACCCCGACCTGCTCCTGCTCGACGAACCCACCAACCACCTCGATGCCGAGTCGGTCGAGTGGCTGGAGCGCTTCCTGCAGGAGTACTCGGGCACGGTCGTGGCAATCACCCACGACCGGTACTTCCTGGACAACGTGGCCCAATGGATCCTGGAGCTCGACCGGGGCAGGGGGATGCCCTTCGAGGGCAACTACTCGAGCTGGCTGGAGCAGAAGCTGGAGCGCCTGGCCACCGAGGAACGGGCCGGCTCGGCTCGGCAACGGACGCTCGCTCGCGAGCTCGACTGGGTGCGACTTGCGCCCCGCGCCCGGCAGGCCAAGGGCAAGGCCCGGCTGGGTGCCTACGAGAAGCTGCTGGCCGAGGCGAACGACGCGAAGGTCGCCAGCCGCGAGCTCGAGATCGCCATTCCACCCGGACCGCGCCTGGGTGAGACCGTCATCGAAGTCAAGGACCTGCGCAAGGCGTTTGGTGACAAGCTCCTCGTTGACGACCTGACCTTTTCACTGCCGAAGGCCGGGATCGTGGGGGTCATCGGCGCCAACGGCGCGGGTAAGACCACCCTGTTCCGGATGATCGTCGGCCAGGAGAAGCCGGACGGCGGCAGCATCACGATCGGCGATACCGTCCAGCTCGAATACGTCGACCAGAGTCGTGACGACCTCCAGGCCGATCGGACGGTCTACGAGGAGATCAGCGGCGGCAACGAGTTCATCAAGATCGGGCCGCGCGAGCTGCCCGCCCGGGCCTATGTCTCGAGCTTTAACTTCAAGGGCACCGACCAGCAGAAGCCGGTTGGCAAGCTGTCCGGCGGCGAACGCAACCGGGTCCACCTGGCCAAGCTCCTCCGCTCGGGCGGCAATGTCCTGCTCCTGGACGAGCCCACTAATGACCTCGACGTCGATACCTTGCGGGCCCTTGAGGCCGGCCTGGAATCGTTCCCCGGCTGCGCGGTCGTGATCAGCCACGATCGCTGGTTCCTGGACCGGATCGCCACCCACGTCCTGGCCTTTGAGGGCGACAGCGTGGTTCGCTGGTTCGAGGGCAACTTCACCGAATACGAGGCCTACCGCCACCGCGAGCTGGGCACCGCGGCGGATCAGCCCCACCGGATCAGGTACAAGCGGCTGGCCAAATCCTGACCGGCTTCCTGACATACTCCCGACCATGACCGACCACGTCGTGACCCTTGACCAGATCCTGGCGGCGCGCCCTACCGTTGTCAGCCGGGTCCATCGGACACCGTTGCTCAGCTCGGCCACTGCCGGCCGCTTCGTCGAGGCCGCGACCGGCACCCAGCTCGCGGACGGACGGCTCTTCGTCAAGGCCGAGCACCTCCAGAAGACCGGCTCGTTCAAGACCCGCGGGATGAGCTGGAAGGTTGCCTCGCTGACGCCCGACGAGCGGACTCGCGGAATCATCACCCTGTCCGCCGGCAATGCCGCCCAGGCCTACGCCTGGGCCGGCGCCTCGGCCGGAGTTCCAGTCACCGTCGTGATGCCCGCCGCCGCGGTGCGCTCGAAGGTCGATGCCTGTCTGGGCTATGGCGCCGAGGTGGTCCTCCATGGCACGACCATCGCCGAGGCGCTGGCCGAGATGGAGCGCATCCGCGACCTGCGCGGTCTGACCTACTGCCACCCGTTCGACGACCCATGGGTGATCGCCGGCCATGGCTCGATCGGCCTCGAGATTCTCGAAGACATGCCTGACGTGGACGTGGTCGTCGTCGGCGTCGGCGGTGGGGGACTGATCTCGGGAATTGCGGCCGCCTTGAAAGAGTCGCGGCCGAACGTCCGGGTCTACGGCGTCGAGCCCGAGCGGTCCAACGCCCTGACCCTGGCCCTGGAGAAGGGCGCGGTCGTCCCGCTCCAGCCGGTCAGCGTGGCCGACGGCCTGGGTGCGCCATTCGCCGGCGAGTGGACCCTGGCGATGGCCCGGCGCTACCTGGATGGGGTGATCCTGATCGACGACCCCACGATCCTGGCCGGGATGCGTTTCGCGGCCGAGCGCATCAAGCAGGTCCTGGAGCCGGCCGGTGCCGCCGCCCTGGCGGCGCTCCTGTCCGGACGGATCCCGGTCAAGGCCGGCGAGCGGGTCGTGGCCGTGGCCTCGGGCGGGAACGTCGAGGTCAGCCGGATCGGTGAGCTGTTCGCGGCGGCCGGCCCGTTGCAGGGCCCATTGCCTGTGGCGCAGGGCTCCGGCGCCTAGTCGAAGCCGAGCTCGTCAAGGCGCGCGTCGTCGATCCCCAGGTGATGGGCCAGCTCATGGATCACCGTCCGGCGTACTTCGATCGCCAGCCGGGCCGGATCACGGAAATCGTCCTCGAGAGGCAGCCGGAACAGGCTGATCTTGTTGGGCACGATGGCCAGGTCAGCTCCCCAGGCGGTCCGGGGCACGCCTTCATAGAGTCCGTAGAGCTCGCCGCCGGGACGGACACCGCCGGCCGCCAGCTGCGCGTCGGATGCCTCGTCTTCGATGACGATCGCGACCTGGCGAAGCGCCGGCCGGAAGGGCTCAGGGATGCCCGCCAGGGCGCGCTCGACGAGGACCTCGAACGAGGGTGGCCGGCTACCAGGCGGCAGGGACTGGCCCGGGGCACTCGAGCTTGGGTAGGCCGCCCGGCTTCCCCGGCGTCGCTTGGGCATCAGGTCCCTATCCTAGGCTGGTGGACGCGCAAACCGGCTCCGGCCAGCCAGTCACGGTCGAGCCCGAGGGGTTCCTGGTCGAGATGGTGCCCGGCGAGCGGATCCATTTCCTCGACTGGGGCGGCCCCGATCCAGCGGGATCCACCAACCCGATCCTGCTCATCCACGGCCTGAGCGCAACGGCCTGGTCCTGGACCCCGGTCGCCCGCCGGCTGCAGCGCGCGACCCGCGTCGTCGCGATCGACCTGCGCGGTCACGGACTGTCCGACGCGCCCACATCGGGCTACACGCCGGAGCAGCTGGCCGAGGACGTGATCGCCGTCGCCGAGGGTTCGGGCCTGCTGTCGGAACCCGGCAGCCGGGTCGTCCTGGTCGGGCACGGCTACGGCGCGATCGTGGCGGCCTGGGCAGCGGCCGCACTCGACGACCGATGCGCCGGGCTCGTCCTGGTCGACGGCGGTTGGGAGGACATTGCAGCCGAGACGGGGATGACCCCCGATGAGTGGCTGCGTGACCTGGAGGAACCGCCGGGCGTCATGCGCTCGATGGCTGCCTACCTCGCCGACCGACGCGACTTCGACCCAGGATCGTGGGATGCCGACCAGGAGCAGGCCGCCCGAAGCACGGTGGTCGAGGTGCCGGCTGGCAAGGTGGTTCCAGCGGTGCGGCCGCATGCCCTGGCCGGATCGGTCGAGGCGATCTTCGCCTACGATCCGGGCGCGACGCTCCCGGCCGTCCGGACGCCGATCGTGGCCGTGGTCGCCGGCGGCGATGAGGCGGTCGCCAAGCGGGCAGCCCTGGTTGCCGTTGACGAGGCCCGGCGGGCGGCCGGCCAGGCGGCGATCCGGGTCGTGGACGTGGGCAATGTGGGCCACAACCTGATGCGCTATCGACCGGCTGAGCTGGCCGCGGCGATCCTGGCCGCCGCCCGGAGCTGAGCCCACCGGAACTGAACCGCCCGTGCCGGCGTCATTCGCCTGAGCCGATCCTCCGGATCCGGCGCCAGGGGAGATCTCTGATGGTCACTCGAACGGGCCCTCGCCTCCGAGCCGTCCTGCCGTTTGGTGCGGCGTTCGTGATCGTGGCAGTGGCGGCCTGCTCGGGCAGCGCGACGGGAGCCGCCGCCCCGGCCCCGCCCCAGGAGCTCCGGCCGGCGGCCAGCTTCGCCCTGCCTGCGCCAGGCACCGTGAAGGACCAGTCGGGCAGCGCCGCAGCGAGCGGAGCAGACGGGCAACCTCTCGCGGGCCTGGCGGCCGCCGCCGACACCTACATCGTCCGGACCGGCTCGATCATCATCGAAGTGGCCAAGATCGATGACGCGCTCCTCCAGGTCCGCACCGCGATCGCGGGTCTTGGCGGCTACGTCAGCGACTCCGACCAGGCGAACCAGGGCGACCAGGTGGCCGCCTCGATCACCTACCGCGTCCCGGTTGCGCGCTGGCAGGATGCCCTCGATGCGGTCGGCAAGATCGCCACGAAGGTCGATTCGTCCAAGACGAATGCCGTCGAGATCACTGGCCAGGTCCTGGACCTGGGTGCCCGGATCGACAACCTGCGGACCACCGAGACGGCGCTCCAGGCGATCATGTCCCGGGCAACCAAGATCAGTGACGTCCTTGACGTCGAGTCGAAGCTCAGTGACGTGCAGGGCCAGATCGAGCAGCTCAGCACCCAGCAGGCGCACCTCAAGGACCAGGCATCGCTGGCCACGCTGACGGTTCAGTTCGGACTGCCGCCTACCCAGGCCGTGGTCTCGACCTCGCGCGGCTGGGACCCGGGGGCCCAGCTCGACCAGGCCAGCGCAGCGCTGCTGGGAGTTGGCCAGGCACTGGCGTCGGCCGGGATCTGGCTGGTGATCGTCGGACTTCCGCTCGGGATCGTCGCCATCATCGTGCTCGGCCTCGCCGTCCTGGTCGGACGGCGCCTGCGGCGGTCTCGTCCGACCAACGCGCTGGTGGAGCCACCGACCGGCGACTGAGGTTCGGGGTACGATCGCGGCTCCGTTCCCAGGAGTCGCGACCCATGCCCACCCTTCCCGACCACGTCCAGTCGATCGTCACCGAGATCGAGACGGATATCGGCGATTCATCGACGGCGCACGGCAACGGAACCGGCGGCTCCGATCGGGTCGAGCATGCCGTCCGGGACATCCTGACCGAGATCGGCGAGGACCCGGATCGCGAGGGCCTGCGCCGGACGCCCGAGCGGATCCACCGGATGTACCACGAGCTGACGGCCGGGTACCACGTCAATCCGGATCGACTGATCAACGGCGCTGTCTTTGCGGTCGACTACAGCGAGATGGTGGTGGTCAAGGGGATCGAGTTCTACTCGCTCTGCGAGCACCACCTGCTGCCCTTCTTCGGCACGGCGGCCGTCGGCTACCTGCCCCGCGACAAGGTCATCGGACTGTCCAAGATCCCGCGGATCGTGGAGATGTACGCCCGCCGGCTCCAGGTCCAGGAGCGCCTGACCCAGGAGGTGGCCAACTTCCTGATGGATCGGATCGATCCGCTGGGCGTGGGCGTGGTGATCGAGGCCCAGCACCTGTGCACCGCCATGCGCGGCGTGCGCAAGGGCGGCGCCACGATGGTCACCAGCGCGGTGCTCGGGACGTTCCGCAAGAGCCAGCGGACCCGCGAGGAATTTATGGCCCACCTGGAGCGCGGCGACAATCGTCGCTGAGGCCGAGCGGCCCTAGCGGGTGTCCACCGTCAGGCGATTGGCGCCGCCACTCAGCTCGATCTCGTAGCGCTGCGGGCTGGCGGCCAGGTTCGGCGTCTCGATCGCGATCTCGCCGGGTTGCTCCGGCGGCTGGCCGGCGAACGTGATATCGCCCCGCTTGTGCACCGCCTGGCCATCGAAGATGACCTTGTTGACGCCGCCCTGGATCCGCAGCCGGACGGCGACCCCGGCCGGACGATGCAGGACCAGGTCATTGGCGCCGCCGCTGAGCTTGACCGGAACCACTGCGCCCGGCCGAGGCAGGTTCAACTCGACCTTGCTGATCCCACCGCTCACCTCCAGGCCGGCGAGATGAAGCTGGCGCAGGTCACCAGTCAGGCGCGAGACGCCGCCGCGCAGGTCGACCGTCCAGGACACTGTGCTGTTGAGGGTGACGTCGGCCCGGTCGTCGCGCCAGTGGGCGGACGCTTCGAGGAGCTGGCCGGCGATCTGCTTGCGCCACTCGAACCAGGACAGCCGACCGTAGCGGATCGTGACCGCCCCGTCCCGGACGCGGACCTTGGGAATCGCGCCCCGGAACGACGCCTGGTAGAGAGTCGCCAGGTGGGGATCGCTCCTGAGGGTGACCGATGGCGCACCGGACACGAACACCAGCCGGCTGCTGGTCGCGCCGGCCAGCGGGGCAGTGGATGACGAATCGGGGTTGGGCCCGACGGGGGCCGCAGCCAGCCGGTTCGTTTCGGCCTGGCTGACGTCCAGGCTGAGCTCAAGGAAGTCGGCGATCAAGCGCAACTGGTCGTCGGCGTAGCGCTCGATCGAACTGCGCGACGCGGCCCGCAGCGAGGCGTACATGGCGCCGACCTCGGCAACCCGTTCCGTGACTGGCTCCAGGATCACCCGGCGTCGGTCGATTGGATCGGCGACCCGCCGGATGAAACCCGACTGCTCCAGGCGGTCGATCATCCGGGTGGCCGCGCCCGAGGTCAGGCCCGTCACCTCGGCCATCTGGCCGGCCGTCGCCCGCCCGAGGGTCGCCAGCTGTTCGAGCGCATAGACGTCGGTCAGGGCCAGGCCATGCCGGTCCGCCACGGCCTGGCTGAACCGAAGTCCCTGCCCGGCCATCTTGCGCGTCGCGCCAACGACAGCATCGAGCAGGCCCGCCCGGCTGTCTTGCTGGTCGCTTGACATCAGTTCGCTCCGATTGCTATCTTCTGCACTGAGCAGATAAATACTAGCGCAGTAGCCAAGCAATAGCAACGCCGGCTTCCGAGGATCGCATGACCACACAGACAAGCACGACCATTG
>JBBRIV010000055.1:0-13503 GCA_038220425.1 Candidatus Limnocylindrales bacterium | reverse complement strand
CCGCTGACAGCGACCCGGACACCGACGCTCCAACCTCCGTGCGGCTTTGCTGAGGGGTGGGCCAATCACAACGTTCCTGCGGGACCAAAGTTGCCCCTAAGCCGCGTGCAGCAATCGCCACCGACCGACCTCCGTCGCCAGCTGCTTGGAACCGGAGGGCGACCTCTCGGACGGCTCGACGCTCGCGATCCGGCCGCCAGCAACCCAAAGGCTGAAGCGCTAAGCGACTGTTCCAGCCAACGTGCCAGCTCAGCCGTCGCCCACCCACGTAACCGCATCGTGGTACAAGAACCGGGCCTCTCGCGAGGACTGAGCCCGGTCTGGTGGAGGCACGGGCTGCCGCGTCCTTGCCCGAGGCCGGTGGTGCAACCGATCGGTTTGCTGCAACACTAGGTTGGGTTTCAAAGGTTATCGCCGCGGCCCGATCGTGACCGTGATCCGGCTCGGCGAGGGCTTCAAGTAGCCATTCAACGCGGCTCGGTGGAAGGCGATCAGATCTGCGTTCGGCTCAAGAGCACGCCGAGCCAGCACGGCCCCGCTGATCGCCGTGTCGGGCACGGCGGCCGCGATGTGCTTGATCATGGCGATCAGGAGCGGATCGAGCGACAGCGCCGCCGACCACGCATCGTCCGAGGCCCAGCCTGCGCCCTCGAAGAACAGGAACGCCTTGCCACGATCGCGTGCCTGAACGGCCGGCAAGAGGGCCAGGATGGCCGGCCGATCCTGGGGCGCGAGGGCGAGCAGGTCATCCTCCTGGGCAGGTTCGCTGGGAGGTGGGCCGAACGGTCCAGTTGTCATGGCTAGACAACCCGTCGGGCTGATTTGCCAAGGTTGCACGCCTGACAGGCAGTCAGGAGGTTGTCCTCGCTGGCGGCGCCTCCAGCGGCATGGGGCACGACGTGGTCAACGTGGAGCACGACACCCGCCTCCCTGGCAGTCCGACCGCAATACCGACACCGGAAGCCGTCGCGCTGGAGGATGCTGAACCGGAGCTGCGCCGGGATCGGGTCACGAGCGCGTGTGCTGCGAGGGCTCCGCTCAGGCGGCTGTCCCGCTGCGGCACCGACAAGTTGGCTGGAGCGGCCCGCGAGGTGAACGCTCGCCGGGTGGGTCCGGTTCAAGCCTTGTTCAGTGGCAGCCAGCGCCCCGTCAACATTCCGAATGGCGACTGTCTGCCTGGACTTGGGCCGCCGCGTGTATCCAGCGAAGACCAGCAGCACGAGCCAGGCGATGGCCACCCGACTCGTCTCGGTATCCGACCAGCCGAACAGCTGCTGGAGCTGCGCGATCGGCCAGATAACCGCACCGAGCACGATGATCAGACCAAGACAGCCCAGGCAGCCGCTCAAGCCGGCCCTCGCTCGGCCCGCGCGATCCAGGCCAGGAGGACCGGCCGATAGCGGCGGCCATCGGCCGTCTTGAGGCGATGCGCCCACGGGCACAGCGTGACGAGGTTGTCGGGGGTGCTCGGGCTCTTGAGTCCGAGTCCACCCGATGACCGGACATGGTCGAGCTCGAGCTGGCCGAAGCACTCGTGGGGAATGCCCAACCGAGAAAAGACGCAGCCCCGGTCGCGCGCCCGAACCTCCGCCCGGACCGCCGGCGGGACCGGGTCCGGCCGGCGCAGCTCAGGCGGCCGGCGCTGGGGATAGCGCCGGAGCACGGCGACGACTCGGAGTAGGGACGGTCGTAGGTGGAGCCGGGGGCCGGATCGGCCGGGCGAGCGGTGGGCCGATCACGTCGAGCGCCGGGCCCTGGTCCCAGGCGAACAGTCGCCGGGCATCGAGGAAGGCCGCCACGGTCGAGCGGTCGACGACGACTGGGTGGAGCCGGGCTCCCTCGGGTCGGATATGGAGGATCCCGAAGCGGGTCGCCGCAGGGATCGGATATTGGGTCGGGTCACCGGGTCGCCCGATGAACTGGGCCCGGGCCAAGCCGGCCAGCTGGAGGGCGCTGTCGGGATAGACCGCGGCTCCGGTCTTGTAGTCGATCAGCCAGATCTCGCCGTCGATCTCGACGAACGCATCGGCCGTCCCACCGTATTCGTAACGGGGCGAGCAGACCATCGGCTCGAGCTCGAGGAAGGTCGGTCGAAAGGCCTCGAGGAAGTCGCGCCGGTAGGCGAAGACGAAGGGCGCGACATCGGGCTCGACCGAGATGGATTCACCGCGGGCCAGGGCTTCGGCGACAAGGTGGACCCGGGTCCCGAGATCGGCGGCTCGGTCCCGGTTGAAGTCCGGGATCCGTTTGAGCCATTCGACCGCGGCCTCCGGGCCGCCGGTCTCGGTCATCCGGGCCAGCATCGCCAGGTTGCGCACGGCACAGGCCGCCGTCTCGCGCTTGGCCCAGCCGACGAGGGCCGGCTTGTTCTTGATCCCGAGGATCGTCGTGACCGAGGGATACCACGGTCCGCCATTCCAGGCGTAGCGGTGGCGGGCGTCGCGGACGAGGCCGGATTCGGCCGGCTCCGAGGGACCAGGATTCGCAGCTGGCGCGGCTGGCGCAGCTGGCCCGCTCGCAGCTGGCGCAGCTGCGTCGGCAGCTGCATGATTTCGTCGCTCAACAGGCTTCTTCATATCGCTAGAACGATACCATCAACACAGCGCTATGTCTATATCGTCAGGACCACATGGAACGCGATGAAGCCAAGGCCCGCGGACGGGCCCTCCGGGCGTATCTCGAATCCCGCCTGCCGATCCGTGATACCCGTTCGGTCTCGGGCTTGGCCCGCAAGGCCGGCATCCGCCCGAACACCCTGACGAGCTGGTGGTCGTCGGGCACGGTGCCCGACAGCGCCACCTTGCGGCTCTTGGCCAATGCGCTCGGTGTGGAGCTCGCTGATCTGAGCGCCGCCTATGAAGGTTCCGAGAGCCGAACCTGGGTCCTCAGCGATCCCGAGCTCGAGGTGCTCCTAGAGCGCGCGGCCGAGACCGCAGTCCGCCGGGTGCTGGCGGAGGGCGACGGGGGAGTCTAGGCCACGAATTTCGGCCGGCTGGGGCGCCCCAACAAACTAGGTCCATCGGGCATAGCAGTCAGCCTCGAGAGCTCGCCGCCAGCCCCTCAAAGCGTTCATTAGTTCGTCGAAGCCCCAGCAGATCCGGACGGACGCTGACGTTGCATCCGATCAGTACTCGCCCGAGCCGAAGGTCGGCCCGTCGAGGTCGTCGTAATCGGGGCCGATCTGGACTCGTTCCACCCCGTAGTCCTCGGCCGTCACCATCTCATCGACAGGAGGCTGCCGGAGCCACGACTCGATCGTCCGGGCGGCCTTCTCGGTGAACCACAGGGCCATGACGGTATCGTCATGTTCGCCCACGCCCTGCAGCTTGCCGTCCTTCCAGCCGTAGGCGGCCAATTCGGCCTGGAGCGTCTTGACCAGGCTGATCGACGGCTCGTCCCCGAACGGCCACTGCCATAGCCGGTTCTGCATCACAATCTTCATCGCGGGCACGCCGTCGGCCAAGTCGGACTTCTCGGTGCCCGTCTTGTGGCCCAGCACCCGGGTCGCCGTCTCGGGGTACTTGGACAACTCATCCTTCAGCCACTTCTGAAAGCCGTTCTCCTCGATCAGGCCGAGCGCGACGTTGAACGCCCGGCACACATCCCGGATCAGCTGGACCTGCTCCCGGAAGCCGAGACCCTTGAGCCGGAAGCCCATGAGCAATCGCCGCTCTTGGGTGTTGCGGTTCAGTGCCGCCACCAACAGGACGGTGAAGTCCGCCCCGACCTCAGCAGAGATGGCCACGTCCATGCCGAAGACGACGACCTCCTCCGCCGTCGGCATGTAGCTGGCGACGAACGTCAACTCGGGGTGTCGAAGCAAAGTGGTCAACGAGTACGGGAACATCGAGGAAGTGTCGGCGCGAGGATCGTTCTGGTACTCACGGTTGAACAGGGCCGGGTTGTCCATCATCTCGGCGATCGCCATCAGCCGCTCGTACGAGTAGCGCTCAAGCCAGAGCGTCGCATGGGTCACGGGATCGTAGGACCGGTACTTCTGCCACTCAAAAAGGCTCCGGATGCCGAGCGCTGCGAGATCAGCCCGGCGGGCAGCTGACCCCTTGGGCGGCTTCAGCCGGTGGAGCACGTCGTCGTAGTGGAAGGCAGTCCCGACGATGATGATCTGCTTGGGGTTCATCGGGAGCAGGGTGGAGACGAAGTACTTCCAGGCCTTCGCCCGCTGGAACTCCGAGGCGGTGTTCTTGTCCGAGAGGACGTCGTCGCACAGGATCAGGTCCGGGTGAAGTCCCCGGGTACTCGTCTGGTAGGACCGGATGGAGAGCTGGGCGCGGTTCTTCAAGCGCGTCCGGCGGCGACTCCAGACGTTGGGGATCGTGGCCGCCCGGCCCCGAGCGAAGTCCGGCAGGATGTCGCTGAACAGGCGCTCGTTGGCCAGCATGAGGCTCTGGAAGACCTCGAAAAACGACTCAGCCTGGGCCATTGACTCGCTAAAGATGACCGCCTCCCACTTGCCCTCGGGCAGGTCGGTCATGAGGAGGCCAGTCAGCGGATCCCGATTGTGCCGCCAGCACCGCCAGAGCAGGTACGCGACGCACGTCCAACTCTTGCCGTGGTCCCTTGGCGCCAGCAGGCACAGGCGATCGTGACCCTGGAGCAGGTCGCACCACTCGATGTGGTGCCAGTTGGTCTTTAGTGACTCGCCGCGCTCGTTGACCAGCTGTCCGAAGAAGTACTTGAAAGAACCCCACATCGTGGCCGCGCTCGGCCTGGCCGGATGGATCCCGTCGCTGTCGTTCGGGGGCGAATCCATGCGTAAGCCGTTAGCTGTCATCAGGGTTGTCGTCGTCCGGGCCAATGCGGAGTCTGGCCCTGACATCCTCGGAAGGGAATACGATCCCGCACTGATGCGCCGCAAGCCGCTCGGTGAACTCTGCGTGGAGCTCGAGCGGGACCATTATCGGGGCATAGCCCGGTGGGCTTGCGATAGCCGCCTGATCAGGCTTGGCCGACGCGGCACGAGGCAACTCGTCGGCCTCGTGGTCGGCCCAACTGTCCGTCGACGGATTCCGACCCCAGTGTGACGGGAAGCGTTTCTCGGCCAACTTTAGCGCCCAGTACGCGCTCGAGTCAGCCGCAAGCTTGATCACGCCACCCAGGTGGACCTCGAGCTCGGCCAAGGCGAGTCGAACCGCATCGCGGTAGGCCGCGTGCTCCGGTGTCTCTCCTTTCATGTACCGGTGGTGGGTGGACGGGGAATAGCCGGCGTACCGGGCGGCGGCGTCGAGAAAGGCGCCCCGCCGGATCGCCTCAAGGAATCGCTCCTGGCGCTCAGGAGTCAAGCGTTCTGGTCGTCCCATCGGTCCGCTCACGATCACTCGTCAGGAGTTCGGAGCTCGCTAAGAAAAGGCGCGAGCCGACCCCGTCCACAGGCGGTCTTGCCGCCTGAAGTCGCGGCCGGCTCTGCTAGGCCGACTCATTCGCTCGGGGCCAACACTGATCACGAGCCAGTGCCCGGCACCCTGGGCCCAACCTTAGTCCTCCGCAGCTGGGAGTGCAACCGAATCAGCCCTGGCACGGCCCTGGTCCACAGGCCGGTCCTTGCAATGAACTAGGCGACGCATTTGGCAATGTAGTTGCCTACGCAACGACATTGGACCTTGGCTGCGTGAGTCCGAGCTCAACTTCGTGCTGACGGGGCTCTCACAACTCCGACAATTCGGCCTGAGAAGGCCCCATTGGGCTCCGGTCGTAAAGGGAAATAGAACGTCTCAGCATCTTGCCCAGTAGGCCGGATAGATGCGCGACATTTCGAACGGCCGCAGAGGATCGGGGCTCAAGGCGCGCCGCCCACCGCGCCCGGCACAGCTCACTCAGTCCAGGTGGAAGATCTCCTCGAGGCGCTGGTGGAAGCCTGTGGCCGGGTCCGTCAGCGGGTCGATCAGCTCGGCCATCTCGGCCTGCCAGCGGTCGTTGACCGGGCTGGCGGACATCGAGGCCCGGAAGGCAGCGAAGTCGTCCACCACCAGGTAGGCGAACAGCTCCGCACCGTGGATGTAGATCGAGTAGTCGCGGCAGCCCGCCGTCTTGAGAGCCGCCAGCATGTCCGGCCAGACCGCTGCATGCCGCTGTCGGTAGGCGGCCTCCTTGCCGGGCAGCAGGCGCATCGTGAATCCCACCCGTTCCATGTGCAACACCTCCGAATCTGAGAGCCCCGGAAGCACGTCGCTCCCGGGGCTCTGAGCCGCGCTTGTCGCTGCGGAAATTACAGGACTAGAAGTTGAACTGGTCCACGTTCGTCTTGTCGAATTGGAACGCCGGTCCGAGGATGACGACGCTGTCCGGCCCGATCGTGTACGGCTTGCCACCGTTGAGAGAA
Organism: Candidatus Limnocylindrales bacterium; assembly: GCA_038220425.1. Lineage (GTDB taxonomy): Bacteria > Chloroflexota > Limnocylindria > Limnocylindrales > CSP1-4 > Palsa-1033. Next base: position 7,166 of record JBBRIV010000055.1, on the reverse strand, counting down.
GGCACGGTGAACGTCTCACCTGGGGTGCCCTTGATCTCGCCGCTGACGAGCTTGGCTGCGAGCCAGTAGGCCAGGTAGCCGAGGTCCGGGACGCTCCACAGTCCGAAGACCGGAGAGGTTCCGTCCTTGACGAACGGCTTCATGTCGTTCGGGAAACCGAGCCCGGTGACCTTGACGCTGTCCGACTTGCCGGCTGCCTTGACAACCTGGGCGGCCGCCAGGATCCCGACCGTGGTCGGGGCCACGATGACCTTCAGGTTGGGGTACTTGGTGAGGAGACCCTGGGCCTGGGTGGTGCTGACATCAGCCTTGTCATCGCCGTAGACGGTCGCGACGAGGTTGAGGCCCTTGTACTTGTCCAGCTTGAGGGTCGTCTTCATCAGGTCGATCCAGGCGTTCTGGTTGGTGGCCGTTGCGGTCGCCGACAGAATCGCGATATCGCCGGTGCAGCTCGGGGCGAGCTGGCAGGCCCAGTCGGCCAGGTTCACGCCGACGCCGCTGAAGTCAACCTGGTTGACGAACACGTCGTACGCGCCCTTGGCCGGGCTGGAGTCAAAGCCCACGATCTTGATCCCGGCTGCCTTGGCCGCCAGCAGGGCGGGGGCGACGGCATCCTTGTCGTCGGCCGAGATGATGATCGCGCTGACCTTCTTGGTCGTGAGGTCCTGGATGAACGGGATCTGCAGGTCGGCGGTGGGCGCGTTTGGTCCCACTTCGCTGACCGTGCCGCCAAGCTCCTTGGCTGCCTTGTCAACGCCGGTCTTGGCCGCTGCGAAGTACTGGTTGACGATGTCCTTCGGCAGGAAGCCGACGGTGATGGGTCCGGCCGCGGCGGATGCCGACGGTGCGGACGTTGGTGCGGGCGTGGCCGGTGCCGGCGTGCCAGGTGCCACGGACGGCACGGCAGTTGCGCTCGTGCCGCACGCGGCAAAGAGCACGACCGCTGCACTGGTGAGGGCAAGCATTCGCCCTCGTGTCTTGAACATCAACTCTGTTCCTCCTTACTCGATCCACCAGACCGCTCACCATGAATGACCGAGTCGGCCGGCGGAGGCCAGCCTCCGCGAACTCGATCGATAGCCGACTTGGCCTGGTGAGCAGAGGTTGGGATGACCACCGAGAGGATCAGGAGCAGCCCGAGGGCAACGCTCTGGACCTCGACGGTCACGCTGGCGAGACGCAGGGCGTTCTGCATGACGGCGATCGTGAGGACCGCCAGCACGACGCCTGGGATCGTGCCCGACCCGCCAAAGATGTTGATGCCGCCCAAAAGGACCACCGTCACGACGGTCAGGGTCATCCCGGTGGCCGCGTCGGCCCGGGCGGTTGAAACGCGCGCCGTCAGGATGATCCCGGCCAGCGATGCGATCAGGCCCGACAGGACGAACAGGCTGACTTTGACCCGGGTCACCCGGACGCCCGAATAGCGGGCGGCGCTGGCGTTCTTGCCGATCGCGTAGATCTGGCGGCCGATCCAGGTTCGATGGAGGATCACGCCAAGGACCACCGCGAGGGCGATGAAGATCAGGAATGGCCAGGGCAGGAAGGTGCCCGGCACCTGGCCGAAGCCAAATGCGGTGAATGCCGGCGGGAAGTTGGTGACCCCTTCGGGTCCCAGGACGATCAGGGCCAGGCCACGGAAGAGGGCCAGGGTGCCCAGGGTGACCACCAGCGAAGGCAGGCCGGCCCGGGCGATCAGCAAGCCGTTGAGCAGGCCGCCCAGGGCGCCCACGATGAGCACGGTCGGGATGACCAGCCACATCGGTACGCTCGACATCCACAGGAAGCCGGTCAGGGTGCTGCCCAGGCCGGCCATCGACTCGACCGAAAGGTCGATCTCGCCGGCCACGATGACCAGGGTCATGGGCAGGGCCATGATCGCGACTTCCATGAGCGCCGCGAGGAGATTCGAGAAGTTGCCGGTCGTCAGGAAGAACGGCGACAGGGCGTTGCCCAGGACCATCAATCCGGCCAGGGCGATCGCCAGGAGCACTTCCCAGCGAAGCAGCCAGCGCGTCCACGAGCGAGAGCCGGCCACCTGGGCCGCCGCTGCCGTCATCGGGCGCGCTGCTCGATCGTGGCCCGCTGGACCCGGCGCAGGATCAGGGCGTCGGCTGACACCGAGGCCAGGATCACCAGCCCGTAGATCGCCTGCAGCCAGAACTGGGACAGGCCGACCAGGATCAGGGCATTGGCGATGAAGCCCAGGAACAGGGCCCCCAGGGCGGCGCCGGCCAAGCTGCCCGAGCCCCCGAAGATGTTGACCCCGCCCACGACCACGGCGGCCACCACCGACAGGACCACACCCGTCGCGGCCGTTCCATTGATCGTGCCGTACTCGATGACCCACATCACCCCGGCCACGCCCGCCAGCAGGCCGCACAGTGAAAACGCGGTGAAGACGACCAGGCGCGATCGAATCCCCAGGACGGCCGCGGCTTCCGGGTTGCTGCCAACCGCGTACAGCTGCCGGCCGAACCGGGTCGAGCGCATCAGGACGCTGCCGGCCAGCACGATCAGCACGGCAATGACCACGAAGATCGGCACGCCCAGGACCGTGCCACTGCTGCCGGCCGCGTCGGTGAACCCAGCGGGCAGGCCGGCTACCGGAACCTGGTGGCTGCCGGCAACCAGGTAGTCCAGGCCGCGGAAGATGCTCAGGGTGCCCAGGGTGGCCACGATCGAGGGGACCTTGAAGATCGTGATGACGGCGCCGTTGATCATGCCCAGGACCAGGCCCAGGCCGAGCCCGATGGCAATTGCCCCGACCGGACTGACGGCGTGCAGCTCGAGCAACCGGGCGACCGAGTAAGCCACGATCCCGATCGTGGCCTCAACCGACAGGTCCACGTTGCGGGTCAGGATGACCAGCGCTTCGCCGACCGCCGCAACCGCGATGATCGAGGCCTGGACGGCGACCTGGCTGAGGTTGGATGCGGTCAGGAACTGGGGCGCCGTGACCGAGACCACGCCGCCCAGCACGAACATGATCGCCAGCAGGCTCAGCTCGCGCTGGCGGGCGACCGTGGCCAGCCACGTCCCGCGGGCAACTGGCGGATTCATCGCCGTGGGGCCGGCCGGCTCAGCCATGGGCCCCCTCGGGATCGCCCAGCCGGCCGGTCGCGGCGAACATCACCCGCTCCGGGCTGGCCTGGCTCCGCGGAATTTCGGCGCTGACCTTGCCCTCGTGGAGGACCACGATCCGGTCGGACATGGCCAGGACCTCGGGCAGGTCGCTCGAGATCAGGATGATCCCCAGGCCGGACGCTGCCAGCTCCGAGATGATCCGGTGGACTTCCACCTTGGCCCCGATGTCGATCCCCCGGGTAGGCTCGTCCAGGATCAGGACGCGCGGCTTGGACGCCAACCACTTGGCCAGGACCACCTTCTGCTGGTTGCCGCCCGACAGGGCACTCACGAACTGGTCCACGCCGGTCATCCGGACGTTGAACTGGTCGGTGTAGTCGCGGGCCACCTGGCGCTCGGCCGAGGGCCGGATCACCAGGCGCGGGAATAGCCGGGCCAGGATGGGCAGGCTCACGTTCTGGGCGATCGAGAAGCCCAGGACCAGGCCCTCCTGGTGGCGATCTTCGGGCAGGTACGCGATCCCGGCGTGCATCGCCTCGGACGGACTGGCGAAGCTGATCGCCGTCCCGCCCAGCTGGATCGTGCCGCTATCGGCCTGGTCAATCCCGAACAGGACCCGGGCAACCTCGGTCCGCCCGGCGCCGACCAGGCCGGCGAAGCCCACGATCTCGCCCGCCCGCACGCTGAACGAGACATCCCGGAAGACGCCCGTCCGGGTCAGGCGGTGCACCTCGAGGAGCACCTCGCCCACGGGTGTCTCGACCTTCGGGAAGAGCGAAACCGTTCGGCCAACCATGTGCCGGACGAGGTCGGCCGTGTTGAGCTGGCTGGTGGGCAGGGTGATCACGTGCTTGCCGTCGCGAAACACGGTCGCCCGGTCGGATAGCTGGAAGACTTCGTCGAGGCGATGGCTCACGAACAGGATCGCCACGCCCCGTTCGCGCAGGCGCCGGACGATCGTGAACAGGCGCTCGACCTCGTGGGCCGACAGCGACGCGGTCGGCTCGTCCAGGATCAGGACCCGGGCTTCGACCGACAGGGCCTTGGCAATCTCGATCAACTGCTGGTCGGCCATCGACAGGCCGCGGACGAGGGCCCCGACGTCGAACTGGACGTCCAGCTCCTTGAACAGGGCCTGGGCGTCATGGCGCGTCTGGCGCCAGTTGATCGTGCCCAGCCGGCCCGATGGTGCGTGGCCAATGAACACGTTCTCGGCGACGCTCAGGTCAGGGAAGAGGCGCGGCTCCTGGTGGACCACGGCGATCCCCAGCGCGCGGGCATGGGCGGGACCATGAACCTGGACGGACTCGCCGTCGAGCCAGATCGTGCCGCTGTCAGGCTGGTGGATGCCGGCCAGGATCTTGACCAGGGTGCTCTTGCCCGCGCCGTTCTCGCCGACCAGGGCATGGATCTCGCCGGGCAGGAGGTCCAGCGCCACATCGTCGAGTGCCTGGGTGGCGGCAAAACGCTTGGAGATGCCGCGCAACTCGGCGCGTGGTGGGGCAGCGACCGCCGGGGACGCGCTCATCGGGTGGGCGACGTCGTGCTCGAGCGGCCGGCCGTCGAGGGCCGGGCCGAGGGCGCCGGCCCGACCAGCCGGACGTCCACGCCGCGGTCCTTGAGCAACTGGACCATCTCGGCCGGCGCACCAGGGTCGGTCAGCACGATGTTGATCCGATCGGTGGGGCAGAACGTGGCGAAGGCGGCCCGCTCCCATTTCGTGTGGTCCACGATGGCGATGACCTCGTGGGTCGCCGCGACCATCGCCCGCTTGATCTGGGCTTCTTCGTCGGTCGCATCGGCCAGGCCGGACTGGGGAGTGAAGCCGGCGGCGCCGACGAACGCCTTCTGGACGTTGATCCGGCTGAACAGGCCGTCGCCCAGGTCGCCGACCACCGAGTAGGCCTCCCACCGAACGCGTCCGCCGAGCATCAGGACCGTGATCCCGTGGTGGCCGGCCAGCTCCGAGGCGAGGCGCAGGCCGTTGGTGATGACCGTGAGCTGGCTCCAGTTGCGGCGCGCCTTGAGGTGCCGGGCAACGGACAGGGCGGTGGTGCTGGCGTCCATCACGATGCTCTCGCCGTCGTGGACGAGGGCTGCGCCGGCGGCCCCGATGAGCTGCTTCTCGTCGGCCTGCAACCGCTCCCGGATCTCGAACGACAGCTCCGGCCGGTTTCGGATGACGGTGATCGCGCCGCCGTGGGTACGCAGGAGTCGCCCTTCGGCCTCGAGGACCATCAGATCCTTTCGAATCGTGACGGCCGAGACGCGGAACTGGGCGGCCAGGTCGCTCACCCGGGCGCGGCCATGCTCCTCCACGATCCGGACGATGTGTTCCTGTCGTTCACGCGCGAAAACGTCTCCACCCGACGTGCTGGACGAAACGGCCACGCCTCTCCTCTGGTTCGATCCGGGCACACGAACCGGGTTTTCGAGTGATTTCCGTCGCACAGTAGCCCCCATGTGAACGCAATGTCAAGAACGCAATTGAAACCAATCGAAAGGTGTGGCAGGCTATTGACAGAGTCAGGACCAGTGCCTGGGACAAGGTCGGCGCGGCCGGTCTCCGGACGAGCCCTGGCGCATCCGACCCGGTCGGCGGAATGCATGGCGGCTTCCTCCTCCGGCGCGGCAGTAGCGCCGCCGATCGGGTCGGACACAGGCAGCAGCCGACGGGTACGATCGAACCGACCAGGTCGATCGGCCGGATCGCCCGATGGCCAACGGAGGCAGACGTGACCAGCAATCAGGCCGTCGTGGCGACGCTCCGGTCCCAGCGGCTCGAATTGCCCTCGTGGGCGTTCGGCAATTCCGGGACCCGGTTCAAGGTCTTTGCCCAGAAGGGCGTGCCCCGCAATCCGTTCGAGAAGGTTGCCGACGCGGCCCAGGTCCACAAGTTCACCGGCGTCGCCCCCAGTGTCGCCCTGCACATTCCGTGGGACCGGGTGGACGACTATGCGGCCCTGGCCGAGCACGCCGCCGACCTGGGCGTGAGCCTGGGCACGATCAACTCGAACGTGTTCCAGGACGACGACTACATGCTGGGCAGCGTCTGTCACCCCGACCCGCGGGTCCGGCGCAAGGCGCTCGACCACCTCCTGGCCTGCATCGACGTGATGGACGCGACCGGCTCGCGCGACCTCAAGCTGTGGTTCAGCGACGGCACGAACTATCCCGGCCAGGACGACATCCGGGCTCGCCAGGACCGCCTGGCCGAAGCCCTCGCCGCGGTCCATGCCCGGCTGGGGGCCGACCAGCGGATGCTCCTCGAGTACAAGTTCTTCGAGCCGTCCTTCTACACGATGGATGTGCCCGACTGGGGAACGGCCTACATCCAGTGCGTCGCGGCCGGACCCAAGGCCCTCGTCGTGGTCGACACCGGCCACCATGCTCCGGGGACGAACATCGAGTTCATCGTGGCCGGCCTGCTCCGGGCCGAGCGCCTGGGCGGGTTCGACTTCAACTCGCGCTTCTACGCCGACGATGACCTGATGGTCGGCTCGGCCGACCCGTTCCAGCTCTTCCGGATCATGTACGAGGTGGTCGCCGCGGGCGCTCTCGACGTCGGAGCGGGCGTTGCCTTCATGCTCGACCAGTGCCACAACATCGAGCCCAAGATCCCGGGCCAGATCCGATCGGTCATGAATGTCCAGGAAGCCACCGCCAAGGCCCTCCTCGTTGACGCCGCCGCGATCGGCCAGGCCCAGCGCGGTGGCGACGTCCTGGGCGCCAATGCCGTCCTGATGGATGCCTTCAACACGGACGTCCGGCCGCTCCTGGCCGAGGTGCGCGACGGGCTCGGGCTGGACCCCGACCCGATGGCGGCCTACGCCCGGTCGGGCTACGCGGCAGCGATCACGGCCGAGCGGGTGGGCGGACAGCAGGCGGGCTGGGGCGCATGACCGTCGAACAGGAGCTCCTGCAGCGCTCGAACCGGCTGGGTTCCGACCCACGCAACACGAACTATGCCGGGGGCAATACCTCGGCCAAGGGCTCGGCCACCGACCCCGCAACGGGGGAGCCGGTTGAGCTCATGTGGGTCAAGGGCTCGGGTGGCGACCTGGCCACCCTGACCTCGG
>JBBRIV010000054.1:0-13543 GCA_038220425.1 Candidatus Limnocylindrales bacterium | reverse complement strand
ATGGCGCCAAAGGTCTGGCCTGGCTGGCCGTTGAGGCCGATGGGGCGATCCGTTCGCCGATCGGCAAGTTCCTGGGCCCGGACGTGACGGCCGCCCTGGTCGGCCGCGCGGGCGCGGGAGCTGGTGACCTGATCCTGATCGTGGCCGACGCCGCCGAGGTGACCGCCGACGTTCTCGGCCGGCTGCGTTCGGAGCTCGGTGGCAGGCTCGGCCTGGCCGATCCAAATGTCTTCGCCTACTGCTGGATCACCCAATTCCCGATGTACAAGTGGGACGCCGAGCACGAACGCTGGGATGCCACCCACAACCCGTTCAGCGGGGTCCGGCCGGAGGATGTGGACCTGCTCACAACCACGTCGGGCGACCTGGCCGAGCGGGCGCCGGACGATCCGGCCGGCAAGGCCCGGGCGCTCCAGTACGACCTCGCCCTGAATGGCTGGGAGCTCGGCGGCGGCTCGATCCGGATCAACCAGCATGACCTGCTGGCGCGCAGCTTCAGGCTGCAGGGCCAGACCGCCGAGGGCATGGCCGAGAAGTTTGGGGCGGTCCTGGATGCGTTCGAGTACGGCGCGCCGCCGCATGGCGGGATCGCCATCGGGATCGATCGGTGGGCGGCGCTGCTCGCCGACCAGACCAACATCCGCGAGGTTATGGCCTTCCCGAAGACCCAGTCGGGCTCCGACCTGATGCTCGACGCGCCGTCGGCTCCCGAGCCAGACCAGTACGCCGAGCTTGGTTTGAGGTACGTCGGGCCAATCCGCCCGTGACCGACGGGGCCGGGGGGCCACCGGCCAGCCAGGTGTCGGCGGTGACACCCGCCCGCCTGGACGCGCTCCTGGGGCACCCCGAGCTGGCCGCCCTGGCCGGCGCACTGTGCATCGCGTTCTCGGGGATCCTCGTGCGCGAGGCCGGCGTCTCGCCGTCGACAGCCGCGGTCTTCCGGGCCCTGTATGCCCTGCCCGTCCTGGGCCTGCTGGCCTGGCTCGAGCAGCGGCGCTACGGACCGCTGAGCGCGCGGACGATCCGGTTGTCGCTCATCGCCGGCGTCTTCTTCGCGGCCGACCTGACCTTCTGGGCGCATGGGATCGCGGCGGTTGGAGCGGGCTTGGCCACGGTGCTCAGCAACCTCCAGGTGGTCGTCGTGGGAATCGCGGCCTGGTGGCTGTACGGCGAGCGGCCCAGTCGGAACATCCTGGTGGCCCTGCCGATCGTGATCGCCGGGATCGCCTTGATCGCGGGCATCTTCGGCGCCCACCCGTACGGCGCCGCGCCCCTGCTGGGCGTGGTCATGGGCCTGCTGACCGCGGTCAGCTACGCGGGCTACCTGATCGTGATCCGACGCGGCCAGGACGACATCCGGCGGGTGGCCGGACCGCTCTTCTGGTCGACCCTGGCGACCACCCTCGCCGCCGCGCTGGCCGGCCTGATCGTCGGCGATTTCGACCCAACACCGCGCCTGCCGGCCCACGCCTGGCTGGTCGCCCTGGCCCTGTCGTCCCAGGTCGCCGGCTATCTGTTGATCAGCATCTCGCTGCCCCGCCTGCCCAGCGTGGTGACCTCGCTGCTCCTGCTGGTCCAGCCGGTGATCACGGTCGGGCTGGCCATGGTCCTGCTGGGCGAGAACCCGTCACCGTTCCAACTGGGTGGGATCGGGCTGGTGATCGCCGGCCTGGCCGTCGCTGTCTTGCCCTTTGGGCGCCTGCGCAGGTCCACGTCCGACGCGTCGAACGCCCAGGACGCGCCGACACCCTCTGCCTAGGACGCGTCGAGGTCGTCGGCCTCGGTCTCGCCCCACTCATGGACGTGGCCGCTGGCAGGCTGGCTCGGCCCACGGTAGGGCGGCAGGTCCGAGCGGGCCACCGAACCATTGCTGACGGTACCCGGATCGCCCAGGTCCAGCAGCCGGACGCTCAGGCCGGCGGCGGCCAGGTCGTCGATCAGCTCATCGGGCATCCGGCTGGCGGGCAGCGCGCGTAGCCGCTCCAGGCCAGCCACGGGCAGGAGGACGGGCCAGCCCGCCTCGTCGTCGAACTGGGGTCGCAGGATCGTGCCTGGATCCGTGCCGTGGGCTTCGATCAGGGACGTGATCGTCTCGGGATCGGGCCAGACCATGCCGGCCGGCCAGATCAGCGCGCCGTCGGTGTCGCCGACCCGACTGAGGGCTGCGTCAATCCCGTGAGCGATCTGGCCGACCGGCCCGAGTGCGACGGGCGCGGGCTCGACCAGCTCGGCCTCCGTGCCGACGAGCGCAGCCCCAACCTTGCCGTCTGGGTCGAAGCTGACCAGGACGACCGGGATGGCCCCGCCCGACCAGGCGCTTTCGGCGATCCGCCGAACGGCGGGCAGGCCATCGGCATCGGCCAGGGCCGATTCAGGCCGGGCGGCGAGGACGACGGCGGCAACGGTCACCGCCGGATCGTACCAAACAGCAACGGCGCCCCTCCGACGATCGGAGAGGCGCCGCTTGAACCCGAGATGAGGAGCTCGTCAGGGAGCTCGGTCAGGAGCGCAGGTCAGTTGCCGAGCGCGGCCAGCAACGGGACCAGGACGTTGGCCTTGGGTGAGCCCCAGCCCGTTGCCGCATCCCAGCGGATCTTGGCGCTGAAGCCCGGGACGATCACGTCGTTCGTGCCGTCGTTGAAGCCGAAGCGGTTGGACCCGACGGTGATGTCGTGATAGGCCGCCCCGTGCAGGCCGGCCGTCTTGCCGATCTGGTACAGGGTGGGATTGATGTTGCCCAGGCGATGCCCGGCAAGCTGGTCGGCCAGGGCGGCAAGGCCGGCCCACTGGGGTGATCCGGCACTGGTTCCGCCGACGATGAAGAACGAATTCGCATCGGTCGGGTCAAGACCCAGGAAGGCGAGGTAGGCACCGGCATGGGTCAGGACGCCGCCGTCGACGCCCGCGTTGTACGAGACGTCGGGCAGGCTGCGCTTGGTCAGGCTGGTGTTGGCAACCCCCGCTTGATAGGCCGGGCGGCCATAGATGTTGCTGTAGCCGCCGCCGCCGCAGCCGTAGGTGGCGTCAGGGCCGCATCCGCTGTAGACGTCGTTCCAGGCAGTCTCGCTGCCGTAGGCCCCGGTCGTGGTGTTGGCCACGAGGTTGGTGCCCCCGACTGCGGTGACGAGTGGATCGTTGGCCGGCGAAGAGGCGCTCTTGATGAACGAGCTGCCATCGCAGGTTGGCTGAGCCGAACCGTCATCGCCGGCCGAGGCGAAGATGGTCATGCCCTTGGCTACGGCCTTGACGAACATCGCGTGCTGGAGGACATCGATCTTGGGATCGACGCACGACTCGGCCTCGCCGAAGCTCTGCGAGATCACGTCACCGATGTTGTGGTCAACGGCCCACTTGGTCGCGTTGTAGATGTCGATGTCCTGGTCGGACTTGGCGTCGATCAGGACGATGTTCGCCTTGGGGGCGATGGCGTGCGCCCACTGGGTGTCCAGGGCGCTCTCGACCGTCCAGCCGACCTGGTCGAGGTCGTTCAGGTCGAAGGCCGGGGTGCCCTGAGGGGCGATCTGGTTGAAGATGGGATCGGGCAGGCCAAACGTCTTGTCGAAGATCTGGATGTCCGACCAGGCGTAGGGATTGCTGAATGCGTCGACGATCACGATCGTGCGCGCCTTGCCGGTGATCCCGGCCTTGAGCAGGGGAGCAATCTGGTAGGCGGTCTGGATCTGCTGGGGGCTGTAGCACAGCGGATGGCCGGCCCGCACGTCCTGGCAGTCGAAGCGCGAGGCGCTGGCCGCCTTGGTGACCTTGGTGGTCGTGGGGTGGACGTGGATCGTGTTCGGACGGATGGCGCTCACGGCGGAGGTGAGGCCGGCCACCGGCACGGACAGGGCAAGCGCGGCGGCGGTGGCCGAGACCAGGACGCGGCGTCGGAGGCTGGGGCTGGGCAACGACATGGGTTTGTTCAGACCTCAAGCAGGACCACAATGAATCTCGGGGTCAGGAGACCGTAGCGGAATGGACCGATCGGGGTCAATTCGCGGCCCCGATCAGGGCTCCGCAGACCCGTCGAAGTGGTGCGTTGACGCACCGAATTACGTTCGGGCCGGGTACTGGACCAGTGTGCGACAATAGGGGTTCCCATGAGCACAATCCCCTCGTCCACCATGCCCGGCGTCCGGCTCGATTTGCGCAATATCGCGATCGTGGCCCATGTCGATCACGGCAAGACCACCCTGGTCGATGCCATGCTCCGCCAGACCGGCGCCTTCCGGGCGAACCAGGCGCTGGTGGACCGGGTGATGGACTCTGGTGACCTCGAACGCGAGAAGGGCATCACGATCCTGGCCAAGCAGACCACGGTCGACTACGACGGCATCCGCCTGAACATCGTGGACACCCCCGGCCATGCCGACTTCGGCGGGGAGGTGGAGCGGACGCTGCTGATGGTCGACGCAATCCTGCTCCTGGTGGATGCCGCCGAAGGCCCTCTGCCCCAGACCCGCTATGTCCTCCAGAAGGCCATGGCCCGGCACTTGCCGGTGGTGGTCGCCCTCAACAAGATCGACCGCTCCGACGCCCGTCCGGCCGAGGTCCTTGATGCGGTCTACGAACTGTTCATGGACCTCGGCGCGAGCGCTGCCCAGATCGAGTTCCCGGTGGTCTACACCAATGCCCGGCTGGGGACCGCCACCCGCGACCTGGCCGAACCGGGCACGGACCTGCGACCCCTGTTTGACCTGATGATCAAGCTGACCCCACCGCCCACGTTCACCCCCGGCCACCCACTGCAGCTGCTGGTCACCAACCTGTCGGCCAATGAGTACGTGGGTCGGATGGCCGTCGGCCGGATCTGGAACGGCTCGATCCGGATTGGCCAGCGCCTGACAGTGGTCCGGGCCGACGAGGAATCAACCGATGGCTCCGTGGAGCCCGGCCGGACGACCGTCCTGACCGGCACCGTCACCAGCCTCCAGACCGCCCATGGGATCGAGCGGATCGAGATCGCCGAGGCCACGGCCGGCGACATCGTGTCGGTGGCCGGGCTGCCCGACGTGACGATCGGCGACACCCTGACCGACCCGGCCGATCCGCGGCCGCTGGCCAGGCTGGACGTCGATTCGCCCACCCTGCGGATGACCTTCGGGGTGAACACCTCACCCCTGGCCGGCCGCGAGGGCAAGTTCGTGACCAGCCGCCAGATCCGGGCCCGCCTGGATCGGGAGATCCTGGGCAACGTCTCGATCGAGGTTCACGCCACGGACTCGGGCGATACCTTCGAGGTCCGCGGCCGGGGCGAGCTGCAGCTGGCGGTCCTGATCGAGCAGATGCGCCGCGAGGGCTTCGAGCTACAGGCCAGCCGGCCCGAGGTGATCCTGCGCATCCACAACGGCGAGACCCAGGAGCCCTACGAGCGGATCACGATCGATATTCCGCCCGATTACATCGGCGAAGTCCAGGCGGCCATGGCCGGCCGGAAGGGACGTCTCGAGCAGATGTCGACCGACCAGGACGGCCGGGTCCGAATGGAGTTCATCGTGCCCGTCCGGGGCCTGATCGGGTACCGCGGCCAGCTCCTCACGGAGAGTCGGGGCACGGCCCTGATGCACCAGATCGGGGAGGGCTACGGCCCGTGGGCCGGCGAGGTCACCCATCGCACCAGCGGGGTGATCGTGGCCGATCGAGCCGGGGCGAGCAACGCCTACGGCCTGTTCAACCTGCAGGAGCGGGCCGAGCTGTTCATCGGCGCCGGCGAGCAGGTCTACGAGGGCATGATCGTCGGCGAGAACTCCCGGCCGGGCGATATGGACGTCAACGCGACCAAGGAAAAGAAGCTGACCAACATCCGGACCCACTCGCATGACGAGGCCCTCCGGCTGACGCCCCCTCGGCCGCTCACCCTCGAATCGGCCATCGAGTTCATCTCGGTCGACGAGCTGGTCGAAGTGACCCCGCTCTCCATCCGGCTGCGCAAGCGCCTGCTGACCAACCACGACCGGCGCCGCGAGCGCGGTCGTGAAGAGGATCTCAGCCGCTCCGTCGACTAGGCCGGACGTACAATCGGCCCGATGGCGATCTACCTCGATCACGCCGCGACGACCCCGGTCCGCCGGGAGGTAATCGACGCGATGCTGCCCTACCTCCTCGAGACCTGGGGTAACCCCAGCTCGGGCCATGCCTTCGGGCGGGCGGCCCGGGCCGGCCTTGACCAGGCCCGCGAGTCACTTGCGGCGTCGCTCGGCGCCGAGGCCCGCGAGATCGTGCTGACCTCGGGCGGGACCGAGGCCAACAACCTGGCCCTCAAGGGTGCGGCCTGGGCGGGCAAGGCCCGCGGCCACCGGATCGTGACCACGGCCATCGAGCACCATGCCGTGGGCCACAGCCTGCGCTACCTGGAGAAGTTCGGGTTCGAGACCATCGAGCTGGCCGTTGACCGCTACGGCCGGGTCGATCCCGACGAGCTGGATGCGGCCCTCGACGATCGGACAATCCTGGTCAGCGTGATGCTGGCCAACAACGAGGTCGGCACCATCCAGCCGATCGCCGAGATCGCCCAGCGGGTCCGCCGCCATCGCGGGATCCTGCTCCACGTCGACGCAGTCCAGGCCGCGCCGTACCTGCCGATCGACCTGGCCAACCTCGACTGCGACCTGCTCTCGATCGCCGCCCACAAGTTCGAGGGCCCCAAGGGGATCGGCGCACTGTTCGTCCGGCACGGGACCCACCTCCTTGGCCAGCAGCAGGGCGGCACCCAGGAGCGCCACCGCCGGGCGGGCACCGAGAACGTGCCGGCGGCGGTCGGGATGGCCATCGCCTATGAGCTGACCCGGGCCGAGCAGCCGGCGACGGTCGCCCAGCTCAGCGCCCAGCGCGAGCGCCTGTCCGAAGCCGTCCTGGCCGTGCCCGGGGTGGAGCTGACCGGCCATCCGCGCGACCGCCTGCCCGGAATCCTGTCGATCATCGCCCGGGACACCGACGGCGTGTCGGTCAGCCAGGCTCTCGATCTGGAGGGCTTTGCCGTGGCCACCGGCTCGGCCTGCACCACCGGTTCGCCGGAGCCCAGCCACGTACTTGCCGCGATGGGCTATCCCGACGAGGAGTCCCGGGGCGCCCTGCGCATCTCGCTCGGCCGGACGACCACCGATGCCGAGATCGATGCCGCGATCGTAGCCATCCCGCGCAGCCTGGCCATGCTTCGGCTGGGAGCCGCGGCCATCGCGTCCGATCCGCTCGGCCAGGCCATCGGCCATGCCGTCGGCGATGGCGTCCCAGCCGGCGCCTAGGTTCAGCAGCAATGGCCCGCGTGCTCGTGGCAATGTCCGGCGGTGTCGATTCGTCGGTTGCGGCCGCCCTGGTCCAGGCCAATGGCGATGAGGCGGTGGGCGTCTGGATGCGCCTCCACGACGTGGCCGACAGCTACTCCGAATTCAAGCGCAGCTGTTGCTCTGCCGATGCAGCCGATGACGCCCGGCGGGTGGCCGGACAGCTGGGAATCCCGTTCTACGTGATGAACCTGGAACGCGAGTTCGACGCCGGTGTCCTGCAGCCCTTCCTGGATGCCTATCTCGATGGCCAGACACCCAGTCCGTGCGTCGATTGCAACACGTACGTGAAGTTCGGGGCACTCCTTGGGCGCGCCCGGCACGTATACGGCTGTGAGGCGGTGGCCACCGGCCACTACGCACAGCGGGCGATCGCAGCCGACGGCACGGCCGAGCTGCGCCGCTCGGTGGACCGCGACAAGGACCAGACCTACTTCCTGTACGGCCTTCGCCAGGACCAGCTCCTGGACGCCCGCTTCCCACTGGGCGAGCTGACCAAGCCGGAGGTCCGCGCGGTGGCTCGCTCGCTGGGACTGGTCACGGCCGACAAGCCCGAGAGCCAGGAGATCTGTTTCGTGCCCGGCGGGGACTACCGCGAGACGCTCCGCGAACGGGCCGGCTGGGCGCCTGAACCGGGACCCATCGTGGATGCCGAGGGCGAGACCCTGGGCAGCCATGGCGGCTCGGCCGGCTACACCGTTGGCCAGCGCAAGGGCCTGGGCGTGGCGCTCGGCGAACCGCGCTACGTCAGCCGGATCGATCCGCTCTCGAACACGATCACCCTGGCCCGGCGGACCGACCTCGAGACGACGACCGTTGGCCTGGAGCGAACGACCTTCGTGGCCGGCGATCCGCCCAACGGCCGGGCCCAACCGTTTCGGGCCGAGCTCCGGATCCGGCACCGGGGCGCGCCGGTCCCGGCCTGGGTCCGGCCGGCTTCAGCGGACGAGCCGTCGCGCGGTGGGGCCTGGCAGGTCCAGACCGACGAGCCGGTGTGGGCCGCCGCACCCGGCCAGGCGGCCGTCCTGTACGACGGAGACCTGGTCCTGGGTGGTGGACGGATCGCCCGCTCATGATCCGGGCTATCCTGCCGCCATGGTGATCGGGCCGGCACCGCTCCTGGCCATCTTGGTCGGGGTCTTCCATACCTCGCTGTACGTGGTTGCCCGGGGGACCGCCGGTGGGCAGCTCCCGCTGTTGCTGATCGCCGCCTGCCTGGGCGCGTGGGCCGGCGACGCCCTCGGCGCCCGACTCGGGATCGACTTCCTGCGGATCGGCGATTTCCGGCTACTCAGCGCCTCGATCCTGGCCTGGGCCGGGATCGGCTTCCTGGCCCTGGTGGCCACCCTCGGGCCGGAACGGCGCAAGCTTCCATGAGCCGCCAGGAGCCGCCCAAGCCGGCCGCCGACGACCGTTCGGACGTGGATGCGGGCCGCTTCGTCCGAGGCCTGACGATCGGCCTGGTCGTTGGCGCGGTCATTGCCGGCTCGACGCTGTGGCGCCGTTTCGGCGCCTTCCGGACGCGCCCCTGACCCTGGCTGGGCCGGATCGTCCCGCCCACCGTCGCTCGTTCGGTACCATGGGCCCAGCGTGACTGCCCAACCCGGCCTCGACCCCAGGATCCACTCGTTGCCCGCTGCCGAGATCCGGCGGCGTTTCGTCGAGTTCTTCGCCGAGCGCGGACACGCGGTGGTCCCCTCGGCCAGCCTGGTTCCGGCCGGTGACCAGACCCTCCTGTTCACGAACTCGGGGATGGTCCAGTTCAAGGAGGTCTTCACCGGGACCGAGACTCGGAGCTATACCCGGGCCGTTGACTACCAGCGCGTCCTGCGGGTCGCCGGCAAGCACAACGACTTCGAGGAAGTCGGCCGGACCACCCGCCACAACACGTTCTTCGAGATGCTCGGGAACTGGAGCTTTGGCGACTATTTCAAGCGTGATGCCATCCACTTTGCCTGGGACTTCCTGACCGGCGACATGGGCATCCCGGCCGAACGTCTGGCGGCCACCACCTACAAGGACGACGAGGTGGCCCGGGCGATCTGGCGCGACGAGATCGGCCTGCCGCCCGAGCGGATGGCGATCTGGGGCGACGTGGATGCCGGCGACGACAGCAACTTCTGGCGGATGGCCGAAACCGGTCCGTGCGGGCCGTGCAGCGAGATCCATTTCGACCGGGGCGCCCAGTTCTCCGAGGGCCCGCAGTGCGTACCCGACCACTCCGAGACGTGTCCCCGCTGGCTCGAGATCTGGAACCTCGTGTTCATGGAGTTCGACCAGAAGCCGGCCGGCCGGGTCCAGCTGCCCTTCCAGAGCGTCGACACGGGGATGAGCCTGGAGCGCCTTGCCAGCGTCCTCCAGCAGGTCCCCAGCAACTTCGACACGGACCTGTTCACGCCGATCCACGCCCGGATGCGCGAGCTGCTCGGCCACGATCCCGACGCCTTCGAGGCCGAGCGGTTCAGCTACCAGGTCATCGCCGACCACTCCCGGGCCATCGCCTTCCTGATTGCCGATGGCGTTCTGCCCGCCAACGAGGGCCGCGGCTACGTGCTCCGCCGGATCGTCCGGCGGGCCGTTCGCCACGGGCGCCTGCTGGGCCGGACTCAGCCGTTCCTGGCCCAGGCGGCCGAGGTCGTCATCGACACGATGGCCCAGGCGTATCCGTACCTCCTGGAGCGGCGACCCGAGATCCTGGCCGCGATCCTGCGCGAGGAGGTCCAGTTCTCGCGAACCCTGGATGCCGGGATGGTCCACCTCGAGGAGGCCCTCATCCCCCTGACCGGCGCTGAGCGGGTGGTCGGTCGCCGGCCCGAAGATCTGCCGGCCGACGCGCCGGTCGTCGCCGGCGAGACGGCCTTCCGCCTGCATGACACGTACGGCTTCCCGATCGATCTGACCGTGGAGCTGGCCGCCGAGTACGGCGTGGCCGTCGACCGGCCCGGGTTCGATGTCGCCCTCGCCGAGCAGCGCGAACGGAGCCGGGGTGGCCGCAAGGCCGAGCTGTCACGCAACGCCGAGACGATGTCGCTGTACGAATCGCTGGCCCGCCGGCTGGGCGACACGCCGTTCCTGGGCTACGAGAGCACGAGCGCGGAGGCGCGGGTGGTTGCGATCATCCGCGATGGGATCGAATACGACGAGCTGCAGGCGTTCGGTGATGCCGAGCTGCGGACCGAGCCGTCGGCGACGGCTGAGATCATCCTCGACCGGACGCCCTTCTACGCCGAAGGTGGCGGCCAGGTCGGCGATCGCGGCGTGCTCCGGCCGGCCGGCAGCGGCGAGCCGGTCTTCGAGGTGACTGACACCCAGCGCCCGGTGGGCGGGATCGTCGTCCAGCGCGGCCAGCTCCACGCGAAAATCGCCGTGGGGGACGTGGTCCAGGCCGAGGTGGATGCCGACCGGCGCGCCCGGACGATGCGCAATCACACGGCCACTCACATCCTCCACCGCGCCCTGCGCAACGTGGTGGGGGAGGGCGCCCGGCAGGCTGGTTCGCTGGTGACCCCCGACGGGCTGCGCTTCGACTTCCCGCTGGACCGTGGCCTGACCGACGACGAACGCCGCCAGATCGAGGCGGAGGCTCGCCGGATCATCCGCGAGGATCGCCCGGTCAGCGCCGCCCGGATGAGCATGCGCGAGGCAATCGAGGCCGGTGCCGACGCGTTCTTCGACGAGAAGTATGGCGAAACCGTGCGCACGATCCGGGTCGAGGGCTACAGCCATGAGCTGTGCGGCGGCACCCACTGCCGGGCGTCGGGCCAGATTGGTGGCTTCCTGATCACCAGCGAGCGGAGCATCGGATCCGGGATGCGCCGGATCGAGGCCCTCACCGGTGACGGCGCCGATGCCTACGTCACGGCCCGCCTGGACCTGCTCCAGCGCACGGCCACGGCCGCGGCGGCGACCGCGATCGACAGCCTGCCCGACCGGGTGGCAGCCCTCCAGGATGAGCTCAAGGAGGCCAAGCGCCGAGCACGGGCCGGCGCGGGCAACGCAATCCCCAAGGCGGCCGAGCTGGTGGCCCGCGCCGTGGAGGTGGTCAAGGGCGTGCCCGTCGTCACATTCAGCGGTCCGTTCGAGTCGATCGAGGCAATGAAGGGACTTGCCCGGGACGTGCGCGGCCTGTTGCCCAGCGGGGTGATCGCGCTGGGTCTTGATTCGGACGAGCCCCAGGTCTTCGTGACCGTCTCGGACGACCTCGTTGGCAAGGGTGTGGCAGCCGGCAACCTGGTCCAGCAGGCGGTTGCGCTGCTCTCCGGCCGGGGCGGGGGACGGCCCGAGATGGCCCAGGGCAAGGGCAGCCGGAGGGACGGACTGGCCGCTGCCCTGGACGAGATCCGCGACCATGTCCGGAGCCAGCTCGGGTGACCTTCCTGCGCCGGATCTGGGGCCGCGCCGACGAGCCCACTCCGGCCGCCTGCACGGCCCTCGACGTGGGCACTGAATTCGCCAAGGCGCTCGTCTTCGAGATTGACCCGAGCGGCGTAGGCGTTGTGCGTGGAGTGGGCCGCAAGCGCCAGGGCCTGTCACACATGCAGTCGGGCACCGTGGCCGACATCGCCGCGGTCGTCGACAACTGCTCGGTTGCCCTCCAGGAGGCCGAGGAGATGGCAGGCTTCCGGCCGACCCAGGTCGTGATCGGGATCGCCGGCGAGCTGGTCAAGGGTTTCACCACCACCCATAACCAGGAGCGCAAGCGGCCCGACCAGCCGATCACGGAGGCCGAGCTCCAGAAGCTCATCGACACGGTCCAGCAGGCCGCCTTGCGCGAAGCCGAGCGGGCGATCACCTGGGAGACCGGCCTGCCCCATGTGGACGTCCGGCTGGTCCACGCGGCGGTGACCTCGGCCAGCATCGACGGCTACACCGTGACCAACCCGGTCGGCTTCCAGGGCCGTTACGTCAAGATCGGCATCTTCAACTCATTCGCCCCGCTCGTCCACCTCGGCGCGCTCCAGACGGTCGCCGCGCAGCTCGACCTTGAGCTGCTCCAGGTGGTGGCCGAGCCGTATGCCGTCGCCCGCGTCCTGGGCACCGAGCAGATCCAGCAGGCCGGGGCGATCTTCATCGACATCGGCGGCGGGACCACCGACGTGGCCCTGGTTCGCCAGGGCGGGATCGAGGGCACCCGGATGTTCGCCCTCGGTGGGCGGGCGTTCACGAAATCGCTGGCCGACCGGCTGGACCTGCCCTTCCCGCGCGCCGAGGCACTCAAGGTGGACTTCTCCCGGGGACTCCAGGTCGACCGCCGGGACGAGGTCGAGCAGATCATCAAGGACGACGTCACGGTCTGGTCGGCCGGCGTTGAGCTGGTCATCGAAGAGCTGGCTGCCGGTGACCTGCTGCCCGGCCGGATTTACCTGTGCGGCGGCGGTTCGCGCCTCCCGGCGATCCGCGAGAAGCTGGCCGCCGAGGCGTTCTGGAAGCACCTGCCGTTTGCCCGGCCGCCCGAAGTGGCAATCATGTCGCCCGAGATGGTCGAGACGATCCGGGACGAGACCAAGCTGCTGATCGATCAGCAGGACGTGACCCCGATGGGCCTGGCCTGGCAGGCGATCGAGCTGCAGTCCACCGAGGATCCGCTTGATGCAGCGCTGCGCCGCGTCCTGCGCGCGATGAAGGTCTAGGCTGGCCCAGGATGGCCAACGTCTTCTACCTGGACGTGGACGACGAGATCACGTCGGCGGCTGCCCGGATCCGGACGTCGGAGGATCCCCGGGTCGGGCTGGTCGTGCCGGCGGGTTCGCGGATCGCCACGTCACGGATCAACTTCCGGCTGCTCGCCCGCGAAGCGCTCGAGCGCAACCGGGCCCTGTCCATCGTGTCCACCGATCCGGCGGCCCGGGCCTTGGCCGCTTCGGCCGGCCTGCCCGTGTACGCAACGGTGGGCGAGTTCGAGGCAGACCAGGGCGACCAGCTGGGCGGCCAGGCTGGCGGCCAGGCTGGCGGACTGATTGGCGGACTGCCTGGCGGCCCGGCGAGCAGCTCCGCAGTTGGGCCGGTCGGTGGCCAGGCAGGCGGCAACGTGCGCGCCAGTGGCGCCATCCGGGGCAACGTCGATCCCGCGCCCGGAGTTCGAGGAGCTGGCGGTGACGATCCCAGGCGAGCTGGCCTGGCCGGGCCTGCGACTGGAATCGGGGCTCGATCGAGCGGGACCGCGGCGCCGGCCGTCCGACCGGCCAACAGGAGCTCGCGGTCCCCGGTCCGATTCATCGCCCCGGTCGTCACCCTGGTCGTGATCGCCCTCGTCTTTGGCCTGATCG
>JBBRIV010000053.1:0-13561 GCA_038220425.1 Candidatus Limnocylindrales bacterium | reverse complement strand
TGGCGGGCAGCCGGTTGCCGGCGAAGCGTCGCCAGGGCCGGCGACCGAGCGGGTCCGTGCAGCCAGCGCGGCACTGCTCGCCCGGCTCATGGGCAGCGACCCGTTCGGTGGTTCGGCCGGCCCGACCGGGACGTATGTGGCCGGCGGCTACCAGCTGTTCATCACCCCGGGTTCGCCCACGCCCGCCGACCCGCAGCTTGCCCGACCGCCGGTCGCCTGGCCGCTGTCCCTGGCTCTCGGGTCATTTGGCCAGCCGGACCCGGCGGGCGGGACCGGTGCCCGGATCGGCAACGTGATCGGCCCGGATTCTGCGACACTCGGACCCATCCTGGCCGCCGCTACCCAGATCACGCCGTTCAGCTCGGGAGGCAAGCTATGGACTGTTGTCGCCCGGCCGCTCCTGCCCGATGAGGTCGCAGCACTCGGCGGCTGACCCGCCCGCCGAGCCGACCGCCGACTCCCTGGGTGGTACGCAGTTGCCCGCCACACCAATCGATCGAGCGCTGGCCGGGGCTGTCCGGGCCATCCGGCTGGCCTGGCCATTCGCGCTCTGTGCCTGGTTCGGCTGGCAGACCTGGCAGCGGCTGTCGTTCTTCTTCATCCGCAACTTTCCGCTTGGCCTCGACGCCCGGATCTACTACCGCGGCGTGCAGGCCTGGCTCAACGGCGGGAATCCGTGGGATGCGACGGTGTCGGCCGGCGGGGCTGCCTATCACTATGCCGGATCACCGGTGACCACGGTCATCCTCGCCCCGTCGGGCCTGCTCAGTGAGGACGTCTTCACCGGGCTGTGGCTGGCGCTCACCTGGCTGGCGGCGGTCTGGGTCCTGCGCCGGGTCCACCTGCCGATCTGGTGGCTGCTCTTCCCGCCGATCAGCGAGGCGCTCTTCTCGGCCAACCCCCAGCTGATCGTGCTCGCCCTGATCCTGGCCGATCGATCGTGGCTGGCGGCGATCGGGACGGCCCTGAAGGTGTACGCCTTCATCCCCCTGGCCGGCGAGGGACGCTGGCGGGCGATCGGCGTGGCGATCGTGTTCAATGCCGCGACGATCCTGGTCGCGCCGGCCCTGTGGGCGCGCTACATCAACGAATTCGGGGCGATCTCGAGCCGGCTTGAGTTCGAATCGATCCAGGGCTTCTCGGCGTTCTACTTCCCGGTGATGCTGGCCGTGCTGGTGGTTGCCCTGGGCCTGCTGGCCCTGCGCGACCGGCGCGCCGCGGGCTGGCTGGCCGTCCCGGCAATCTGGCCGGCGAGCCAGCTCCACTACTCGACGATGGCCCTGCCCGTGATGTCGCCGCTGCTGGCGTTCGGGTTGGCCATCCCGTTCCTGCGCCTGCCGCCGGAGATCATCTTTGTGGAGGTGGTCCGGCGCCTGATCTCGCCGCCGCTGATGAACTACGTGGCGACCTGGCGAGCGAGCCGGTCGAGTCGGTCGGGCCGGGCTTCAGCGCCGCCGACCAAATAGGCCGGTCTGCTTGCGGTCGTCGACCTGGGCCGGCGCGCCGACCACGATCGGGCTGGCCTGGCCGGCAAAGGCCAGCGAGGCGATCTGGGCGAAGCGCTCGGCAATGAGCGTCCGGGCCGCACCGCGCACGAGCGGAATGCCCTCGTTGACGGCCTTCTGGTAGAGGAATGGGTCGTAGGGCAGGTCCGCGGCGATCCGGGCGCCGAGGCCGCTCTCGACGTCGCGCAGCTTGAGGATCTCCCGGGCGAACAAGTTGTTCAGGACGAAGGTCGTCTTGTCCACGATCGAGCCGGTCTCGTTGAAGTAGTCGATCAGCAGATGGACGGCCTTGAGTGCGGCAATTTCCGGGTAGACCGGGACGATGACACCCTCGGCCCGCTCGAGGACGGTCATGCTCCGCTCGTCGAGGTACGATCCCGCGTCCACGATCACGAAGTCGTAGGCGCCACAGATGCTGGACAGGAGCTCCTCGACATGGGCAACCGAGACGGTCTCGGCCAGCTCGGGCGTGCTCGGAGCCGCGAAGACCGCCAACCCGTAGGCCGTCTCCGAGGCGTAGCCGCGGACGAGCTCCGCGCTCCGCCGGGTCTGGTCGTCGCGGGCCAGGTCGGCCACGGTCTGGCGCGGTCGAACGTTGAGATGGGTGGCCACCGACCCGAACTGGAGGTCCAGGTCCACGATCGCAACCCGGCCGGGCCGGCGCTCGGCCATGACCGTGGCCACGTTCGTGGCGATGGTCGTGCTGCCCACGCCGCCCTTCGGACTGAACACGGCGACCAGGGTCCGTGGCCGGCTGGACGTGGTCTCGGTGCTGGCCAGCGGGGTCAGATCGCGTGAGGTGGTGAACCGCATGGCCAGCGCCTCGACCCGGGCCTCCAGCTCGCGGGCGTCGAAGGGCCTGGCGATGACGTCGTCGGCGCCCGCCTCCAGGAAGCGGATCCGCTCCTCGACGTCATCCGACTGGGAGATGCACAGGACGGGGATCTTCGCCAGGGCCACCCGGGAGCGCAGCTCGCGGCAGACGTCGGCCGCGGTCGTCGACGGGTGGGTCACGTCGATGATCACCAGGGTGTGGTCGGGCGCCGCAGCGATCGCCGCGGCAGCGTCCTCGACGAGGGTCACCGTTGCGCCGCTGGCCAGCAGGGCTCCCCGGACCAGTTCGGCGCCGGCCGGGTCGCGCTCGAGGAGCAGAATGGAACTCGCGGGCACAGGCTCTCCGGATTCGGACGAGAGGATGGCCCTCAGGATACAACGCGTCGGGCTCTGATCCGGGCGCCGTGTCCAGCCCTCAACGGGCGGTCACGAGCGGGACCCATGCTAGACTGGCGTCCTTGACCTTTCGGCTCCGCCCCGGCCTTGCCGGCTCAGCGAGGGCATTCCCACAGGAAGGAGCTATGCGCGCGTGCGCCGATACGAACTGATGCTGGTCCTGCGACCCGACCTGGCCGACGACAAGAGCCAGGCCCTGGTTGACCGGATCACCCGCCAGATCACCACCGCCGGTGGCCAGATCGTGAAGGTCGCCCCGTGGGGACGCCGGCGGCTGGCCTATCCGATTGACCGCCATCGTGAAGGCTCGTACCACATCATCCATTTCGAGGCTCCGGCCGAGTCGATCGTCGAGCTCGAGCGCAGCCTGCTCATCACCGAAGAGTCGCTCCGCCCCCTGATCACCAGGGTCGAGCGTCCGCTCAAGACGGCCCGTCATTCGGACTCGCCCGATTCACTCGGTGAGGACGAGGACGGCCTGCCCCCGGGCGAGGACGATGAGTACGACGTGCCACAGGGTGAGTTGATCGATGAGTCCGAGAGCGAAGCCGCTCCCGCGGCGATCGACTGAGTAGCCGGAGGACTGCGCCGTGTCGCTCAACAAGGCGATGATCATCGGCAATCTCGGGCGTGATCCCGAGATGCGCTATACCCCGGGCGGCCAGGCCGTGACCCAGTTCACGGTGGCCGTCAACCGCAGCTACAAGGGCCAGAACGGCGAGTGGCAGGAAGAGACCGAATGGTTCCGGGTGGTCGTCTGGGCCGCCATGGCCGAGCGCGCCGCCGAGAACCTGCGCAAGGGCAACAAGGTCTACATCGAGGGCCGCCTGCAGACCCGCCAATGGGAAGACAAGGACGGCCAGAAGCGCTACACCACCGAGCTGGTGGCCAACCAGGTGACCAACCTCGAACGGCGCAGCCGCGACGAGGACGGTGATCCGGGTCCCGCGACCGGGTCCGCCCCGGGCGGGTCGGTCCGGCCAACCCGCGGCGGCGAGTCCGACGACCGACCGACTGGCGGCGGTGGCGGCGCTGCTGCCGGCGCTGGCGACAAGCTCGACGAAACCAACTTCGACGATCTCCCGTTCTAGGAGCCTGACAACCAATGCCCCCGATCCAGAGCAAATCCAAGAAGCGTGACGACATGTACCGCGATCGCCGCCGGCGCAAGGTCTGCGCGTTCTGCGCGGACAAGACGGTCCTGATCGACTACAAGGAAGTCAACCGGCTCCGGCGCTACCTGTCCGAGCGGGCCAAGATCGAGCCGCGGCGCAAGACCGGAACGTGCGCCGGCCACCAGCGCGAGCTGTCGGTCGCCCTCAAGCGGGCCCGCCACGTCGCCCTCCTGCCGTACGCACCGCAGCACCTTCGTCCCTGATCGGAGCGGGCCCGCAGCGGGCCTGAAGCGCATGCTGGTCTGGCGATGACCGTCCTGCTCCTGGCGGCCGCCTTCGTGGTCATCCTCATCGGCGCGGAGTTGTTCACCAACTCGGTCGAGTGGTTTGGCCACCAGCTGGGCCTGGCCGAAGGTGCCGTTGGCTCGGTGCTGGCCGCCGTCGGGACGGCCCTGCCCGAGACGATGATCCCGCTGGTCGCGATCGTCTTCGGGGGCGGTGCGCGGTCCGACGCGGTCGGGATCGGGGCCATCCTGGGCGCCCCGTTCATGCTGGCCACCCTGGCCATGTTCGTGACCGGCGTGGCGGTGATTGCCCGGGCGCGCGGCCGTGACGGCGACGATCGGGTGCTCATCGACGCGGCGATCCTGGGCCACGACGTCCAGGTATTCGGCCTGCTCTACGCCCTGGCCATCGGCGTGGCCTTCCTGCCGGCCGATCTGGGCCTGCCCCGCCTGGTCGCCGCGATCGGGCTGCTGGGCGGGTACGGCTGGTATGTCCGGGGCCACCTGCAGGTCGAGGCCGGCGAGGCCCCGGCGGACCTTGCGCCGCTCCGCTTCCAGCGCCTCGATCGAGGGGCGCCGTCAGGTCCGGGCGCGGCGGTCGCGCCGCGCCTGCGGATCGTGCTGGTCCAGCTGCTGGTGGCCCTTGGCGCGATCATCGGCGGTGCGCTGATCTTCGTCGGAGCGGTCGAGGATCTGGCCCGCCTGGTCGGCCTGGACGAGACCCTGTTGACCCTGGTCATCGCCCCGATCGCGACCGAGCTGCCCGAGAAGCTCAACAGCGTGATCTGGATCGCCCGGGGCAAGGACACCCTGGCCCTGGGCAACATCACCGGGGCGATGGTCTTCCAGGCGGCCATTCCGACTTCGATCGCACTCCTGTTCGCCTCCAGCCAGTGGTCGATCGGGAGCGGCTCGCTGGTCGCCTTCGCCTCGGCCGGGGTGGCCTTCGTGTCGACCGGGCTGATCTTCATCCCGATGATCAGGACGGGCCGCCTGCACGGCCGGCGGCTGCTGGTGGGAGGGGTCATGTACCTGGCCGAGCTGGGCCTGGTGGCGGTCAGCCTGTCGGGGACGGTTGGGGCCTGATTCACGCTCGGCCACCGGCCGAAATGGCACTGATATGATGCGGGCTCTCGAAACCAGCGTTCCGCCCGCCCGGGGTGCCACGACAGGAGCCGTCGCGATGATGACCGACAAGCCCACTCAGACCCGGCCAACCGACGCAGCCGCTGTAGTCGTTGCCGCCCCGAGCCCGGCCGTCGTTGACATCGAGTCGCTGACCTGCTACTTCGAGGGCGCGTACGTGCCCATGCGCGACGCCAAGATCAGCATCATGACCCACGCCTTCATGTACGGGACGGCCGTCTTCGAGGGGGTCCGGGCCTACTGGAATGCCGAGCAGGGCCAGCTCTACGGCCTGTTCCTGCGCGAGCACGTCGAGCGCATCCGGCACTCCTGCCGGATCATGATGATGGAGCCCGTCCCCGCGGTGGACGAGATCGTGGCGATCATCGCCGAGACGATCCGGCGCAACCACTTCCGCGAGGATGTCTACGTCCGGCCGTCGTTCTACAAGTCGACCCGGGCGATCGGCGTCCGGCTCCACCACCTTGACCACGACCTGTGCGTGATCGCCGTGCCCTTCGGCAACTACGTCGAGACCGAGAAGGGCATCCGGGTGATGACCTCATCCTGGCGGCGCAACTCCGACGAGGCGCTGCCGGCCCGGGCCAAGATCACCGGCGGCTACGCCAACATGGCCTTCCAGAAGTCGGAGGCCGAGCTCAACGGCTTTGACGAGGCGATCGTCCTCACCGCCAACGGCCATGCCTCCGAGGCGTCCGCCGCGAACCTGTTCGTCGTGCGCGACGGGGTCGTGATCACGGCCCCGGTCTACGACGACATCCTCGAGGGAATCACCCGGGCGGCGATGATCGAGCTATGCCGGGCCGAGGGGTTCACCGTCGAGACTCGTTCGATCGACCGCTCCGAGCTGTACATCGCCGACGAGATCTTCCTGTGCGGGACCGGCGTCCAGGTGTCGCCGGTGATCGAGATCGATCACCGCCTGGTTGGTTCGGGCAAGGTCGGCCCGATCGCCGGGGCGATCAGCAGCCGCTACTTCGACGCAGTCCGCGGCCGGCTGCCCGAATACCGCCACTGGTTGACCCCGATCAACGACGCCTGACCGGGGATCCTGGCCGGAATCAGGTCAGGGTCCCGCCGGCGGGGTCAGGCTGGGCGTGGATTTGCCCGTGGTCACGATGATGTCGACCGTGATCGTGGGATCGTTGACCAGGATCGACTTGACCCCGAATACCCGTTCGAGCAGGGCCACCGTCGCCGGCAGGGATGTCTCGCGCCCGTTGTAGACCTTGATCACCGTGTTCGCGGGGCTGCCCGGCGGGCGCTGGGTCTGGGCAACGGCCGTCAGGCCCTCGTATTCCAGGAAGGCCACCAGCGAGTTGGCCTGGCCGGCCTGGCCCGAGCCATTGACGATCCAGACCGTGCCGTTCTCGGCCGACACCGCGTCGCGCAGGGCCTCGAGCTTGGGATCGATCTTGAAGGCGTTCAGGACGGTGCTCCGGATCAGGGCCACGTTGGGCTCGATGCTGTAGCTGCCGCCCGGATAGCCCTCGGTCCCGAAACGCGGCGGCGAGAAGACGTAGGAGCGGATGTTGGCCGTGTTGACCTGGCTCGAAAGCTGGATCAGGGCGGGCAGCTGGTCGAGCGGGATGTCCGTCTTGAACGACGATTTGAGCGCGATCAGCAGCGGCTGGAGATTGGCCAGCACGGTCGACGGGCTGGTCTGCTCGCGGATCGACAGGATCATCCGCTGCTGCCGGGCGGCCCGGTCGAAGTCACTCGAACCGTGCCGTGAGCGGGCATAGACCAGCGCCTCGGCCCCGGTCATGTGCTGCGGGCCGGCCGGGATGTAGACCCGCAGGTCGGTCCCGTTGTCGCCCGGGTACTTGTCGTCCACGACCGGGTTCTGGACGTCGATGGTAACCCCGCCGAGGGTATCGACGACCTGCCGGAAGCCCTGGAAGTTGACCATCACGTAGTACTGGATGTTGAGGTGGTAGAGGGTCCCCAGGGCTTCCTTGATCGCGTTATAGCCGCGCTGTCGGTCGGTCCCGGGGAAGGCATCGGGCCGATTCCGGGCGTTGGTCCAGAGGCTGTTGATCTTGCCCTTGTAGACGGATCCGAAGACGCCCTGGGCGGCGACCGGCAGGGGCACGTCGACGGTGTCCCGGGGCAGGCTGAACAGGGCCACGTTCTTGGTGACCGGGTCGATCGAGACCACGATCATCGTGTCGGTATTGAAGGTGGCATCACCCTGGCGCTGGTCCACGCCCAGGAGCAGGATGTTCAGCCGGTCGGTGTGATTCCAGGCGGGCACCGCCGAGGTCGCCGGGAGGGGCGTGCCCACCGGCGGCAGGGACAGGGTGGGCGCGGGCGAGTCGGTCGCCTGCGGGCCGTTGCTGGGATTGGGTGAGGCAAGATCGGATGTGTCGCAGTTGGCGTCCTGGATGCAGCTGACGAAATCCTCGGCCGCCCCGCCGTACTTGGCCACGACCGCGTGGGTGCCGGCGATGACCAGGCAGACCGCGGCCAGGCCAGCCACCGACAGGGGACTGAGCCGGATCGTCCGCCGGCCCAGCCGGCCGTCGCCCTCGGCCTGGGCGTTGACGAAGGCCACCACCCGGTAGGCATCGATCGCGGCGACCGCCCGGTAGACCAGCGCGATCACGTTGCCGACCAGGATCAGGCCGAGGTTGGCCACCAGGAGGACCGCCGACCCGATCGCGCCGGTCTTGAGGAAGACCCCCAGCAGGAGCGCCAGGAGGAGCAGGGGGATGGCTGCAAAGCCGATCGCCCGGGTCCAGGCCCGCGCATAGGCATGGCCGAGACCGGGAAAGAGCAGGGACAGGAAGGCCGCCACGAAGGCCGACTGCTGGCGCGGACGCGGTCGCGCTTCCTCCGGGGACTGCATCGCGGGTAGGATACTCGGACCTCCACTTGTCCGCCGTTCGGGGTTACGCCCGCCGGCGTTAGGCGAGGGCAGGTTCCAGACGATCAACCGAGGTCCGATGTTTCGACCCGTCAGCAGCAAGCCCGATCTCATCGGCGCCGAGCACGAGATGCTTGCCCGCTGGCGTGATCGACGGACGTTCGCCCGCCTGCGCGCGCAGAACACCGGCGGGCCGCGCTGGAGCTTTCTCGATGGACCGATCACGGCCAACAACCCGATGGGCGTCCACCATGCCTGGGGCCGGACCTACAAGGACGTCTTCCAGCGCTTCCGGGCGATGCTCGGCCACGACCAGCGCTACCAGAACGGGTTCGATTGCCAGGGCCTGTGGGTGGAGGTCAACGTCGAGCGCGACCTGGGCCTGGCCAACAAGCGCGACATCGAGGCGTACGGAATCGCCGAGTTCGTCAGCCTGTGCAAGCAGCGTGTCCTGACCTTCGCCGCCCGCCAGACCGAGCAGTCGATCCGGCTGGGGATGTGGATGGACTGGAACGATCCTGATGAGCTCCGCCGCCTGCGCGACGTGCTGGCCGCCGATCCCTCGACAAAGGTCACCGTCGATGGCCCAGCCGGCCCGGTGACCGACTCGGTGGAGATGCTCGTCGGTCGCCTGGGGATGCCCGAGCTGGGTGGCTCCTACTTCACCTTCAGCAACGAGAACAACGACCTGATCTGGGGGTTCCTGGCCGAGTGCCACCGGCGCGGCTGGCTGTACAAGGGTCACGACACGATGCCCTGGTGCACCCGCTGCGGGACAGGCATGAGCCAGCACGAGATGACCGAGGGCTATCGCGACCGCGAGGATCCCGGCCTGACGATCAAGCTGCCCCTGCTCGATCGGCCCGGCGAGGCGCTCCTGGTCTGGACTACGACACCCTGGACCCTGACCTCGAACGTGGCGGCGGCGGTTGGGCCGACCCTGCGCTACGTCCAGGTTCGCCACGGCGAGTCGATCTACTGGCTGGCCCGGGGGACCCTCAAGTCGGCCCTCGACGTGGCCGCCCACGGTCCCTTCGAGGTGCTCGGCGAGCTGACCGGCGCGGAGCTGGTGGGCTGGCGCTACGAGGGCCCATTCGACGACCTGCCGGCAGTTCGCCGGGCGTTTGGTGCCACTGCCGAACGACCGGCCTATGAGCACCGGGTGGTGCCCTGGAGCGAGGTTGGCGAGGACGAGGGCACGGGCATCGTCCACATCGCACCCGGTTGCGGGGCCGAGGACTTCAGCCTGGGCCGGGACCTGGACCTGCCGGTCATCGCCCCGCTCGACGAGGCCGGGCTGTACCTCGATGGTTTCGGGCCGTACACCGGGCGCGACGTGCGGGACGTTGCCGAGCCGATCGTGGACCACCTCAAGGCCCATCACCGGTTCTACCGGCTGGAGACGATCACCCACCGCTATCCCCATTGCTGGCGCTGCGGCACGGCGCTGATCTACCGGCTGGTCGACGAATGGTTCATCCGGATGGGCGAGGTCTACGATCGGCCGCTGGCCGAGCTGACCAAGGCCGAGATCGACGCCAGCCTGCGCTACCAGATCATGGAAGTGGTCTCGGAAATCCGCTGGATCCCGGGCTTCGGCCACGAACGGGAGCTGGACTGGCTCCTGAACATGCACGACTGGATGATCTCGAAGAAGCGCTATTGGGGCCTGGCTCTGCCGATCTACGACTGTTCGGCATGCGGCCGGGTCGAGGTCATCGGCGGCCGCGGCGAGCTCCACGAGCGAGCCGTCGAGGGCTGGCCGGAGTTTGAAGGCCACACCCCCCATCGTCCCTGGGTGGACGCCGTCCGGATCGCCTGCCCGGGCTGCGGCGCGCCGGTGAACCGGGTACCCGACGTGGGCAACGTCTGGCTGGATGCCGGGATCGTGCCGTTCTCGACCCTCCACTACCGCGAGGATCCGGCCTACTGGGCGGACTGGTTCCCGGTCGACTTCGTGACCGAGAGCTTCCCCGGCCAGTTCCGGAACTGGTTCTACGCGATGCTGGCCATGTCCACGGTGCTCCGCCGCGAGGCACCCTACAAGACGATCTTCGGCTACGCGACCCTGCTCGCCGCCGACGGCGCGCCGATGCACAAGAGTGCCGGCAATGCGATCGAGTTCGACGAGGCGGCCGAGCGCATGGGCGTCGATGTCATGCGCTGGATGTACGCCAGCGCCCGGCCCGACGACAACATCCTGTTCGGCTGGCAGGCGGCCGACGAAGCCCGTCGCCGGCTGCTGATCCTGTGGAATGTCTACGCCTTCTTCGTGACCTATGCCCGGCTGGCCGGCTGGTCGCCCGCGACGAGCAAAGCCGGCACCGCCGCTGGAACTGCCGTCGCCGACTCGGCCGGCCGCTCGGTCCTGGATCGCTGGATCCTGGCCCGGGTCGGGGGCCTCGCCGCCCGGGTCGAGGACCGCCTGCGCGACTACGACTCGAACGGCGCCACGCGCACGATCGAGGAGACGGTCGACGACCTGTCGACCTGGTACCTGCGCCGCTCGCGGCGGCGCTTCTCGCGGGCCGGTGACACGGCCGATCGGGACGCGGCCTTTGCGACGTTGCACGCCGTCCTCGTCGCCCTGGTCCGGGTGATGGCCCCGATCCTGCCGTTCATGACCGACGCGATCTACGACAACCTGGTGGCGGCTGATGATCCCGGCGCACCTGACAGTGTCCACCTGACGCCCTGGCCATCGGCCGAGCTGGCCGGCCTGCGCAACGACAACCTGGAGGCCGCAATGGCCACCGTCCGGCGGGCCGTGGACCTGGTCCGCACGCTCCGCTCGGCGGCCGGCCTCAAGGTCCGCCAGCCCCTGGCCCGGCTGTGGCTGGCCCTGCCCGGCGGCGACCTGCCCGACCGGGCGGCCCTCCTGGAGCTGCTGGCCGACGAGGTCAACGTCAAGGTGGTCGAATTGATCGGCGACGAGTCGGGGCTGGTGGAACGCCGGGTCAAGCCCCTCCTGCCCAGGATCGGCCGCAAGTACGGCGACCAGATCCCGGAGATCATGGCCGCGGCCCGCTCGGGCGAGTTCGTGATCCGGCCGGACGGCGGGGTTGACTTGGCCGGCCTGAGCCTGGCCGCCGATGAGGTCGAGATCCTGGCCACGCCCCTGCCCGGCACGGCCGTCGCCCACGATGAGGGCCTGGTCGTGGTGATCGACACCCAGCTGACCCCGGCGCTCCTGGCTGAAGGCGACGCGCGGGAGCTCCAGCGGGCGATCCAGGACCTCCGCCGTGAGGCCGAACTGGACCTGGACGCCCGGATCGACGTGTGGCTGAATCCGCTCCCGGACGCGCTTGGTCCGTACCTGGACGCGGTCCGGGGCGAGACGCTGGCCGACACGATTGCCCCGGGAGCGGCCCCGGACGGGCTGTCCCAGTCCGTCGTGGAGCTGACCGGCGGTCCGCTCGAGATCGCCTTGCGTCCAGTGGTCGGAGGCCGCTAGCCTGATGGCCGAGGAGGCATCGCCCGCAGTGACCGAGACCGCTCCGACCGGAACCGCCGCCGGCGCTGACGCCGTCCGCAGCCGTCCCGCCTGGCTGATCTTCGGCGGCCTGGCCGTTGCGGTACTCGTCCTCGACCAGCTGTCGAAGGCCTGGCTGGTGGCCAACGTTGCGCCCGGCCAGGTGGTCGAGGTGCTTGGCGACTGGATCCGCCTGGTCTTCTCGCACAACAGTGGCGCCCTGTTCGGCCTGTTCGGCAGCTCAGCCACCCTGTTCGGGATCGGCAGCATCGCCGTCCTGGCCCTGATCGTGTGGTACCACGCCCGGGCACCCCGGAGCCTCCTCCTGTCGGTTGCCCTGGGCCTCCTGCTGGGTGGCGCGACGGGCAACCTGGTGGACCGCCTGCGCCTGGGCTTCGTCGTCGATTTCGTCGACATCGGGCTGGGCACCCTGCGCTTCTTCACATTCAACCTGGGTGACGCAGCGATCAGCACGGCCATCCTGCTGTTGCTCCTGATCGCCCTCCTGCCGGCGCGCCGTCAAGCGACTGCAAATGTCTGAAGCGGCGCCAGAGCCACGGCCAGGGCCGGGACCTGAGCGGCTGGTTGACCCGCAGGTTGACTCGATTGTCGGCCTGCACACCTTCGTGGTCCCCGATGGGCCCGGCCAGCAGCGTGCCGACCGCTTCGTGGCCGACGTGGCCGGTCTCTCCCGGAGCTACGTCCAGCGCCTGATCAGCGCCGGCCGGCTGACTCACGACGGGGCGGCCCTCAAGGCCAATCAGCTGGTCGGCGCGGGCTATGTCCTGGACCTGGATGTCCCACCGGCGGTCAAGCTGGAGACGCTCGG
This sequence comes from Candidatus Limnocylindrales bacterium, assembly GCA_038220425.1. Lineage (GTDB taxonomy): Bacteria > Chloroflexota > Limnocylindria > Limnocylindrales > CSP1-4 > Palsa-1033. The sequence continues at coordinate 1,111 of JBBRIV010000053.1, read as the reverse complement.
CGAGGACATCCCGCTGGTCATCGCATACGAGGATGACGACCTGCTCGTCGTCAACAAGGCCCACGGCCTGGTCGTCCACCCCTCGCCCGGCCACGACACGGGAACCCTGGTCAATGCCCTCCTGGGCCGGGCCGAGGGTGCCGAGTACGGCGGGATCGCCGGGGTCCGCCGGCCCGGGATCGTCCATCGCCTGGACCGCGACACGAGTGGCCTGCTGATCGTGGCCAAGTCGGATGTTGCGCAGGCCAGCCTGATGGCCCAGCTCAAGGCCCGCCGGGTCAAGAAGACCTACCTCGCCCTGGTCCAGGGTTCCGTCTCGGCGGCCGTTGGCCGGATCGAGGCGCCGATCGGGCGCGACCCCAAGTTCCGGACCCGGATGGCTGTGGTCAACGATGGCCGGGCATCCACCACCGGCTACCGGGTCCGCGAGCGCTTGGCCGGCTGGACCCTCCTGGAAGTAGACCTGATCACCGGCCGGACGCACCAGATCCGGGTCCACCTCGAGGCAATCGGCCATCCGATCGCGGGCGACCCGGTGTACGGCACGGGCACATCCCGGCGCGGCCCGGATGGGCTCGAGCGGCTGTTCCTGCACGCCTGGCGGCTCGAATTCAGCTCGCCAACCAGGGGCGACCTGATCCGGGTCGAGGCCGAGCTGCCGGCCGAGCTGGAAGCGCCGCTGGCGATCCTGCGCGGTGCAGGCGTCGGTGGGGCGGTCGGATCGCGATGAACGAGCGAGTGGGTGCTCCCGGGGCGATGCTCGTGGTCATCTCGGGGCCGTCCGGGGTGGGCAAGGACGCCATCCTCGAGGTCCTCCGGTCGGTGCCCGGCAACGCCAGTCACCACTACGTGGTGACCTGCACGACCCGGGCGCGGAGGCCGGGCGAGACCGACGGGCAGAGCTATCACTTCCTGTCCAGGGAGCGCTTCCTGGCCCTGCGGGACGAGGGCGGCCTGCTGGAGGCCAACCTGGTCCATGGCAATTGGTACGGGACGCCCCGTGACCAGGTGCACGAGGCCCTGGCCGAGGGTCGCCAGGCGATCCTCAAGATCGATGTCCAGGGTGCCGATGTCGTCCGGGCGCGGGTCCCCGACGCCCTCCTGATCTTCG
>JBBRIV010000052.1:0-13766 GCA_038220425.1 Candidatus Limnocylindrales bacterium | reverse complement strand
GGACCTGATGGCCTATGTGACCGGTCAGCCCGTTGTTTCGGTCATGGCCGATCTGGCCACCTTCGTCAGCGCTCGCCACCAACCCGCAGGCCCGGTCGAAACCTTCTCCGCGGAGCGATCGACCCATACCGTAGAGCGCGTCATGGGCACCGAGGACGTTGCCACGGTCCTCCTCCGCTTCGCCAACGGTGCCCGTGGCGCGCTCGCCATCTCCCAGGTCAGCGCCGGTCGGAAGAATTCGCTGCAATGGGAAATCGACGGGTCAACCGGAGCCGCCGCCTGGGACTCGGAAACGCCTGAGCACCTGTGGCTGGGCCACCGGGATCGACCGAACGAGCTCCTCCTGCGCAACCCGGCCCTGATGGGGCCAGCCGGGCAGTCCGCGGCCGCGCTGCCCGGTGGCCATGTCGAAGGATTTGGCGATACGTTCGGCGCCCTCTTCCGGTCGATCTATGCGGACGTGCTGGTCGGCCAACCCAACCCGAACCCGGCCTACGCGACGTTCGCCGCAGGCCACGACGAGATGCTCGTCAACGATGCGATCGCCCGGAGCGCGCACGCGGGTCGCTGGGTCGACGTGGCGAGGGCGACCATGACCCCTGTCGGCGCGGAGGCATCCAGGTGAGACTCGGCCTGCTCACGGCTCCCTTCCCGAGCACTCCGCTCCTGGAGGTCGCCGACTGGTCGGCGGCTAACGAGTTCCAGTCACTTGAGATTGCCTGTTGGCCCATTATCGGCGGAGAGGCCCGGCGCTACGCGGGAACGTCCCACATCGACGTCGCCCACCTCAGCGCGGGCCAGGCCAGCGAGCTCGTCGACCTGGTCGGCGCCCGCGGCCTGGCGATCTCTGGTCTCGGCTACTACCCCAACCCGCTCCATCCAGATCCAGCCCATCGCGAGCGGGTCATCAGCCACCTGCGCCGGGTGATCGTGGCCGACGAGTGGATGAGCGTCCCGCTGGTGACCACGTTCCGGGGTGGCGACGCCGCCAAGACTCAGGACCAGAACTGGGACGACGCGCTCCAAGTCTGGCCGGAGATCGTGGCGTTCGCGGCTGACCACGGGCGCCAGATCACGATCGAGAACTGCCCGATGCTGTTCAGCACCGACGAGTGGCCGGGCGGCCACAACCTGGCCACCAACCCGCGCATCTGGCGCCGCATCCTCGAGCACTGGGGGGCCACGATCGGGTTGAATTTCGACCCGTCGCACCTCGTTCTCCAAATGATCGACATTCCACGCTTCATCCGCGAGTTTGGTCCGCACATCCTGCACGTCCAGGCCAAGGACCTGACGATCGATCGCGAAGGGCTGTATGAACGCGGCGTCTTCTCGCTCGGGATCGGCTGGCAGGTCCCCCGGCTGCCTGGCCTGGGCGACGTCGACTGGGGCGTCCTGTTCGCTTCGCTGTGGCGCGTCGGCTACGACGGCGATGTGATCATCGAGCACGAAGACCGCACGTTCGAGAAGACCGACGAGCTGGTCAAGCGCGGCTTCCTGCTGGCCCGCGACGTCCTTCGCCCGTACATCAAGTGAGTGCCATGCCGTTCACCGTAGACAGCCTGACCGAACGCGATATTGCCAAGGCCATCGACCATTCGCTGCTCCGTCCGGAGCTCGATGATGCCTTCATCACGGCCGGTTGCCAGCTCGCCGCCGAGTACGACGTCGCATCCGTCTGCGTCCGGCCGGTGGACGTTACCCGGGCCCGAGCGATCCTGGCCGGCACGGACGTCAAGGTCGGCACAGTGATCGGCTTTCCGCACGGCAGCGGAACCACCGCCACGAAAGTCTTTGAGGCCCAGCAGGCCCTCGCTGACGGGGCGCAGGAGCTGGACATGGTGATCAGCATCGGTGCCCTCAAGTCCGGTCGCGATGCCGATGTCCAGGCCGACGTCGCCGCGATCGTCATGGTTGCCCATGCCGGAGGCGCGATCGTCAAGGTCATCCTGGAGAACGCATACCTGACCGACGACGAGAAGATCCGAGGTTCGCGCCTGACCGAGGCGGCCGGCGCGGACTTCGTCAAGACGTCGACCGGCTTCGCCCCGGGCGGCGCCACCCACGAGGACCTGGCCCTGATGCGCCGGACGGTTTCGGACCGCGTCCAGGTCAAGGCAGCGGGTGGGGTGCGCACCCTCGACGCCCTGATCGACGTGATGAACCTGGGTGTTACCCGGGTCGGGGCCACCGCGACCAAGGTGATCATCGACGACTTCCGGGCGCGCAAAGCAGGGTCCGAGCCGCCGGCAGCCGCAGCCGCCGATGGTGGCTACTGATGGACGACGTTCGGGTGGGCATGCTTGGCTCCGGGTTCATCGGCACGTTTCATGCCGATGCCCTGGGCCGCGTCCCGGGGACCCGGATCGTGGCCAACTATGGCGCCGGACCCGAGCGACGCGCGGCCTTTGGCCGGCACTACGAGAGCCGGCCGGTCCCATCGATCGAAGCCGTGTGCGACGATCCCACGGTCGACCTGGTGGTGATCTCGCTGCCCAACCAACTCCACTTGCCGGCGGTCCAGGCGGCCACAGCCCGGGGCAAGGCGGTCGCCTGCACCAAGCCTCTCGGCCGAAACGCCGATGAGGCGGCCGAGATGCTCGACCTCGTCGAGCGTGCAGGCGTCTTCCATGCCTATCTCGAGAATGTCGTCTTCTCGGCCGAAACTGTCCGGATGCACGAGATGATCGACGCCGGGGCGATCGGCCGGCTGGTCACCTTCAGGGCCCGCGAGGCCCACAGTGGTCCGCACGCCGCCCACTTCTGGGACGCCCAGCAAGCCGGCGGCGGCGCCCTTCTGGACATGGCGTCGCATGGGGTGGAGGCCGCCCGCTACCTGTTCGGCAAGGACCTCGGAGTCCAGGACGTCTTCGCCTGGGGTGCCACGCTCGTCCATGGCCAACGGACGTCGGCTGAGGACAACGCGATCATGCTGGTCCGGTTCGCCGATGGACGGGTCGCCACGATGGATGTGTCATGGTCGTCGAAAGGTGGCCTGGAGGGCCGCTTCGAAGCCTACGGCGATGCCGGTCGGATCGTCGAGGACATCAGTTCGACAGTCCTCCGGGCGTTCATCGAGCATCCGGCAGGCTATCTGGGCGAGAAGACCGATGCCTCGACGGGCTGGGTCTTCCCGGTGCCCGACGAGACCCACGCCCATGGTCACCAGGCAATGCTGGGGCACGTTGTCGAAGCATTCCGGACGGGCAACGCTGCCCGCGAAACGTTCCACGACGGCTACGTCGTCAACACGATCCTCGACGCGGCCTACCGGTCGATCGCAACCGGCCGGTGGGAAGCGCCAGTGGTGCGCATGGGCGCAGCAGTCGGATCGTGACCGGCCTGCCGCTGCCCAGCTCCCCGCCGTTCATGACCGAGGCAGCTGAGCTCCTCGAGCGAGTCGCGGCGACCCAGGCCGGAGTTCTCGAAACGGCATCGCAGTGGGCGGCCCAGGCGATCGCCGCCGACGGCCTGGTCCACCTGTTCGGGACCGGCCACTCCCGGATCCCGGTCGAGGAAATGTTCCCGCGCTACGGCTCGTACCCCGGATTCAATCCAATTGTCGAGCTGTCGATGACCTTCCACACCCAGGTCGTGGGCGCAAACGGCCAGCGTCAGGCCATGTTCATTGAGCGCGTCCCGGGCCTCGCCGAGGTCATCCTGAACGAATTCGGCTTCGGGCCAAACGACGTGATGATGGTCTTCTCGGCCGGTGGCACGACCGCGGTCCCGGTCGAGATTGCCAGGGGCTCGCGTCGGCGGGGTATGCGGGTGATCGCCGTCACCTCCATCCAGCAGTCGATGTCGGCCGAGGTGGACCCAATCGTGGGCAGCCGGCTGCTCGATGAAGCCGATCTCGTGATCGACCTGTGCACGCCCCACGCCGATGCGCTGATCCAGGTCCCCGGACTGGAATCTCCCGTCGGCCCGGGTTCGAGCCTGGCGGCCATCGCCATTGTCAATTCCATCAAGGTCCGCACCGCCCAGCTGCTCACGGCGCGGGGGGCGATGCCACCCGTCCTGACCCGCAGCAGCGTTGTTGGGAGCGAGCGGTCGCGGGTCCTGTTCGACGAAGCCTATCGAGAGCATGCGCGGCGACTCGCCCGCGTGATTGGCCAGCGAGGAGGTGACTGACGAAAGGGAGCCCAGCAGACCCGGAGTTGAACTTCCGACCAGCGGCCCACGAAGGGATCCGCGGTCGGCACGAGGAGGAGTGCGGTTCATGAAACGACGACCAATGGCTCGTGGGCTGGCGGCGATTGCCGCGATTGCCCTGGTGGCCTCAGCCTGTACCTCGACCGCCAGTGTGGCCCCGGCGAGTGTGCCGGCCTCAGCGGCGGCCGGCGCCAGCTACAAGATCGGTGTCTCGAACACCCTTCAGGGCAACGGCTGGCGCGAAGAGATGATCTGCTCGATCAAGGCCGAAGCCCTGTCCTCGAAGCGGGTCAGCACCCTGACGATCGACCACCGCAACACCGACGCCGCGGGCCAGCTCTCGGACATCCGGGACCTGATTGCCAAGGGCGTCAACGCGATCATCGTCAACCCGGCCAGCCCTGACGCAGTCAATGCTGCGCTCAAGGAAGCCATCGACAAGGGCATCACCGTCGTGGCCATCGACCAGGGCGTTACCCAGGCCGGTGCCTACGTGATGTCGAATGACCAGGTCAACTACGGCTATCTCGGCGCCAAGTGGCTGTTCACCCAGCTCAAGGGCACCGGCAACGTGATCTACATGCGTGGTGCCGCGGGTGCGACGGCCGACACCGACCGTGATACCGGCTTCAAGAAGGCCCTTGCCGAAAACCCCGGGATCAAGGTCGTCAAGGAGGTCGCAACGGGCTGGGATCCGGCCAAGGGCACCCAGGAGATCAACGACATCCTGTCCAGCGGCATCAAGTTTGACGGCATCTGGACGTCCGGAATTGACAACGTGATTGTCGACGCCCTCAAGACCGCCGGCCACCCCTTCGTGCCGATCGTCGGTGCGGACAACGCGGGCTTCGTCAAGCAGCTCCTCACCGAGCCGGGCCTTGTCGGTGCCGCGGTAACCAACCCGGCCTCGGTCGGTGGGGCCGGCCTGGAGCTGGCCTTCAAGATCCTGGACGGCAGCAAGCCGGCTGATCCAGCCGTACATGTCACCCCAGTTGTCTGGGACAACGTATCCGATGCGGGCAAGGCTTCCCTGACGGCAGCCAACGACCCGGCGATCGATGCATCGTGGCCGCTTGGGATCACCATCCCGGGCCAGACCACCTATACCAAGGCCCAAATCCTGGCCTGCAAGGGACCAAACGAGTAGCGCAGCGCTGTTCGTCGATCTACAGAGGGATGCCGGTTCGCCGGCATCCCTCGTACTCTGACTGATATGACCGAGCTGCTTCTCGAGGTCACCGGGATCGCGAAGCGCTACGGCGCCGTCACGGCGCTGCGGAATGCGTCGCTGTCCGTGCGACCCGGCGAGATCCACGCCCTGATGGGCGCCAACGGCGCCGGCAAGAGCACCCTGGTCAAGATCCTGACTGGAGCCGTCCGGCCCAACAGCGGGACGATCCTGGTCCGCGGCAAGGAGCGCGACCTGCACTCGCCGTCGGCCGCCCGGCGCAGCGGCGTGGTCTCTGTTTACCAGGAGCCGGCGCTCATTCCAGACCTCGATATCGAATCGAACCTGCGCCTGACCCAGACGCCCCGTGGCCCGTTTCTGGCATATGCCGCCGAGCTGGGCATCGACGATCTTGATCTTCGCGCGCTGCCCCGGGCCATGCCCCTGGCGGTCGTCCGCCTCGTTGACCTGGCCCGAGCCCTGGCCCTCGAACCCGACATCCTGTTGCTCGACGAGATCACGGCAGCCCTGCCAGCGGACCTGACCGAGCGAGTCCTGAATGTGATCGGCCGACAGCGAGCTACGGGGCACTCGGTGATCTTCATCTCGCACCGACTGCTCGAGATCGCAGCCGTGTGCGATCGGGCGACCGTCCTGCGCGATGGAGAGACCGTGGGCACGGTCGACATGGCGGCCGGCGCCGAGGATCGGATCGTCGACCTGATGCTCGGGCCGGCCGGAGCCACCAGCCATCCACCGGGCGACGTCCAGTCTGGCCGCAGGGCCAGCGGCCCGCCCCAGCTGGAGGTCCGCGGGATCAGTGTCGGGACCCGGCTGAGTGATGTGTCGTTCGCCCTGCACACCGGCGAGGTGCTCGGGCTCGTGGCCCTCGAGGGCCAGGGCCAGGACGAGCTCTTCGGAGTCCTGGCGGGATCCATCCGACCGGATGCCGGCGAGGTCCTGGTGGACGGCACGGTCGTCCGCTTCGGCCATCCGGCGGATGCCATCCGGGCAGGCGTCGTCTTTGTCCCGGCTAATCGGGTCGAGGCGCTCCTGGGCCAGCGATCGGTCCGCGAGAACATTGCCCTGCCCAGGTCGGCCCGCGTCGCCGGCTGGGGGCTGATCAGGATGAGCCGCGAGAAGGAAGTCGTCGACCGCACGATCGAGCGGCTCCAGATCGACACCCGCGCTCAGTCGCAGGTGCGCCGGCTCTCCGGCGGCAACCAGCAAAAGGTGACGATCGCTCGCTGGATCGCGGGTGGGGTCCGGACGTTGCTCCTGTTCGACCCGACCCGGGGTATCGACATCCGGACCAAACGCGAGATCTACCAGCTCGTCCAGGAGCTGGCCGAGACCGGAGCCGCGGTTCTCCTGTACACCTCCGAGCTGGGGGAGATCGAAGCCGCCTGCAATCGGGTGGTCGTGATCTTCGGCGGGCGAGTGGTCGCCGAGCGGCAGGCGGTCGGTGCCGACGAGCCCACCCTCACCCGCGCCGCCTACGGCCTGCCACCCGGGACGCCGGCGCCTGAAGAAGTGGCGGCCAGCGCCCCGGACCAGGCGGGAGGATCGGCATGAACGCAAGCGCGCCGGCCGGCGATCCGCCAAAGCAGGTCGGCCTGGCCCGGGTCGAGGGTCTGCGCTGGCTTCGGCGTGATACCTGGACCGTTGCCCTGGCCGGCCTGTTCATCGGCCTGCTGGCGATTGCCAAGCTAACTGCGCCCAACTACGGCGCGACCGAGTTGACGTCCCTGGCCATCGGTTCGCTGCCGATCGCGTTTGCCGCGGTCGCCCAAGCGATCGTCGTGATCTCGGGCGGGATCGACCTATCCATCGGTGCGCTCATGGCCCTGACCAGTGTCGTCGCCGCGACCCAGATGAAGAATGCCGGTCCTGAGTTTGCCGTTCTCGTGGTGATCGGTGTGCTCCTCCTCGGCCTGGTCCTCGGGGCGATCAACGGGTTGCTCATCGTCGTCTCCCGCGTGCCCGACATCGTGGTGACCCTGGCCATGTCGTACGTGTGGGCCGGCGTTGCCCTGCTGGTCCTCGATACACCCGGCGGCGGTGCTGCGGACTGGCTCAAGGCCATCATCTCGGGCTCGCTCGGGATCGACTTCCTGCCCAAGGCCCTGGTCGTTCTGGTGGTCTGCGTGGGCGTCGTCTGGCTACCCCTCCGCCGATCACGCCTGGGCCTGTCGATGTATGCCCTCGGAAGCAGCCCGCTGGCCGCCTTCCGGGCCGGCGTCGAGGTGCGCCGGACCAAGGTAGCGGCGTACGCCGTGACCGGCCTGTTTGCGGCGGCAGGTGGTCTGACCCTGACCGCCAGCACCGGCATCGGCAGCCCAATCCCAGGTCCATATACCTTGCTGGCAGTCGCGGCATCAGTCCTCGGAGGGGTCTCACTGGCCGGCGGCCGCGGGGGCATCCTCGGTCCAATCGTGGCGGTCTTCGTGCTCTCGCTGGTGCGTACCGATCTCACCTTCATCGGGGTCGATCCAAACTTGTCGACCGTCGTGCAGGGCGTGATCATGGTGGCCGTCGTCATGCTCGGCGCGTTCGTGACCCTGCGCGGGCGACGGTCATGACCATGGGCCTGATCCGGCGGACGTTCCGGGACCGCCCGATCATTCCGTTGCTGGTCCTACTGGTCCTCCTGATCGGCTCCTTGCAGGTCGCACAGCCGGGAATGCTCAGTACCGGCTGGGCCTCGGCAACGATCCGTTTCGCGGTGCCCCTGGCCATCCTGGCGGCCTGCCAGACGATGACCATGCTGACCGGCGGGATCGACCTGTCGGTGGCAACTGTGGCCTCGATGTCTGCCTACATCGTGTTCACCCAGACACCCGGCCAGGGTCCCTGGGTGGCCGTGACCATTGCCATCGTCGCCGCCCTGGTCGTGGGCCTGATCAACGGGATCGGGGTCGGCGTCTTCCGGGTCCACCCCCTGGTGATGACGATCGGGATGAGCCTGGTCGTACTCGGACTGATCACGGTCTACCAGCGGATCATGGTCGCCAGTGGCTCGCGCATCCCGCCCGAGGTTGCCTGGCTCGGGTCAGGCACATCGTTCGGGGTTGTCCCCAACAGCCTCTTCCTGTTCGTGCCCCTCGCTGCCCTGCTCCTGCTGTTGTTGCGTCGGACAGGCTTTGGCCGGCTGCTCTACGCCGTGGGCGACAACGAGACCGCTGCCCGGCTGTCCGGCGTGCGCGTCTGGCAGGTTCTGGTCGTGCTCTACGTCCTGGCCGGCCTGCTGGCCGGGATCGCCGGCGTGGTCTACGGTGGCCTGACCAACACGGCGACGGCGGCGCTGGCCGACGGCTTGCTCCTGCCATCGGTGGCCGCCGCGGTGATCGGTGGCACCTCGATCTTCGGCGGTCGAGGTGGCTACGAGGGAAGCATCGTGGGCGCCCTGATCCTGACGGTACTGACCACGCTCCTGACGGTCCTCCAGATGCCCGAGCCGGTCCGCCAGATCCTGTTCGGTGCGATCATCCTGGTCGTTGCGTCCGCCTATACGCGGATCACCGACGAGTCATGAACGCCACCCGCCACCTGGGCCTCGACCTCGGGGCGACCAATATGAAGTGGACCATCGTCGAGCGTGCCGGCCAGACCTGGCGAACCCTCGATCGGGGCGAGGTCCGAACAGCGACCAGCAGCCCAGAGGCCATCGTGGATCAGCTGGGTCGTGTCGGTCGGGCGGCCGTGGCTGCCCTGCCGGGCGTCATCTCCACCGGCATCGGCGTTCCCGGTCTGTACGATCCGCAAACGGGCGCGGCCCGCTTCCTGATCAACCTGCCGGGAAACTGGCAGGGCCGGCCGGTCGCCGCGCCGGTCGCCGCGGCCCTTGGAATCCCCGTTGCAGTGATCAACGATGCGCGGGCATTCGGCCTGGCTGAATTGCGCCTGGGCGCAGGACGAGGCGCCTCGTCGATGGTCGGGCTGACCCTAGGCACCGGGGTCGGCGGAGTGATCGCGATCGACGGCAACATCCTCCAAGGTCACGACGGGACGGCCGGCGAGGTCGGCCATCAGACGATCGAGCCGGACGGGCCGGCGTGCAATTGCGGCAATCACGGCTGCCTCGAGGCATTTGCCCGGGCCGACTCGATCGCCGCGGCCTGCGGCGCGAGTACCGCCGAGGAGGCTGTCAGTCGAGCCCGGGCCGGGGACCCCCTGGCCGTCGCCGGCCTGGCTCGAGTCGGCCGATACCTGGGCATCGGCATTGCCAACCTGATCACTCTGATCGCGCCCGACCGGGTGGTCATCGGCGGCGGCGTTGCCGCGGCGGGCGACCTGCTGTTGGATCCGGTGCGGCTCGAGATCCGGCAGCGCTGTCGGACCACTTCCATCGATGCGGTTGAGTTGGTCCTGGCCGAGCTTGGGACCTGGGCCGGATCGATCGGTGCCGCCATCCACGGGGCCGAGCGGATGCTTGCCGGAACAGCGATCCTGCCGGGTACAGTTGGGCCATGATCGAGGCCGGTTACGTTCCTCATCACCGCCGGATCGAGCAGGTACTCCGGGAGCGAATCAGCACCCTGAAGGCCGGCGATCGATTACCTTCCGACGCCGAGCTGGTGGCCGAGTTCGAAGTCAGCCGAATGACCGCCCGGAACGCGATGCAGCGCCTCGCCGAGGAGGGCCTGGTCGCCCGCCAGCCGGGTCGGGGTAGTTTCGTGGCCGAGCCGCCGGCCCATCGTCGAACAGATCGGCTGATGACCTTCTCGCATGAGATGGCCCGCCGCGGACGGAGCCCGACGTCGCGCCTCCTGGAGCGGGCAATTCGGCCATCGAAACGAACCGAGTCGATCGCGCTGGCCCTGGCCCCCGGGACCCCGATCGTCGAGGTTCGCCGGATCCGGCTGGCCGACGGTGAGCCCATCGCGATCGAGACGGCGATTCTGGTCCGCGCCTGCGCGTCGTCGGTCCTGGCTGCTGACCTGGAGCATGGCTCGCTCCATGCAGCGATTACCGCCGCTGGTCTGCGCCTGTGCAGGGGCACTGGCACGGTCGTCGCTGGATCGGCCACCGCCGAAGATGCCCGCTTGCTCGACCTGCGCCGGGGTGATCCGCTGCTCATCGAGCGCCGGGTGATCAGCGATGCGGGCGGTCAACGAATTGAGTCTACCGAGTCGCGCTACGCCGCCGATCGCTATGCCCTCGACGTTTCGTTTGAAGTCGAGGAATCGGCCTCGGCCGGCGACGAGCCGCGATGAAGCGGCGGTCCGCCGAGGTCCGCGGGCGACTGGTCCTGGACGACCGAGTGGTCCCGGGCAGGATCCGCCTTGATGGCGACCGGATCATCGCGGTCGACCTCGATGAAGGCACTCTCTCGACCGGCGAGGCTCTGACCTTGATCGCTCCGGGCTTCGTCGATGTCCACGTCCACGGCTGGGGCGGACACGACGCGATGGGCTCGAGCGACGAACTGGACGGGATGGCCCGCGCCCTGCTGGGCCATGGCGTGACCTCGTTCCTGCCAACCGGCGTGACCAACCCGTTGGCGGAATTGCGCGCTTTTGCCGATCGGGTCAGGGCCTGGATGCCCGTGTCGCCCCTTGACGGCGCAGCACCGCTCGGCTTCAACATCGAGGGACCGTTCATCGCCACTGGCCGAAAGGGCGGCCACAATCCGGCCTTCCTGGCCGAGCCCGCCGAGGTCCCGTGGTCCGAGATTGAGCCCCTCGTGGAGGGCCTCCGCTTGATCACGATCGCACCCGAAATCCCCGGCGCGCTTGAGCTCATCACACAGCTCCACGCCCTCGGAGTCAAGGTCTCGATCGGGCACTCGGCGGCAGACTTCGCGAGTGCCTCAGCGGGCTACGACGCGGGCGCCTCAACTACGACCCACCTGTTCAATGCAATGACCGGAATCGAGCAACGCGCCCCAGGAGTGGCCGTGGCCGCCCTGACTCGAGACGACGTCTACGTCGAGCTCATCGCTGACGGCGAGCATGTAGACCGGTCGATCTGGCCGATCGTGTGGCGGACGAAGCCCGTCGATCGGCTCCTCCTGGTCAGCGACGCACTGGCCGTGGCTGGGACCAGCGGGGGCACCATGACCATCGGCGGAATGCCGGTCCAGGTCAGCGCTGACCGGTGCATCCTGGCCGATGGATCGGGCACCCTGGCCGGTTCTGTGATCGCCCTCGACACGGCCGTGCGCAATCTCGTCCGCGCTGGGGCGTCGCTGCCGGCCGCGGTGGCCGCGGCTAGTCGCAATCCCCTGGCGATGCTGGGGATCATTGATGTGGGGCGGATCGTTGCCGGCCAGCGAGCAGACCTGGTCGAGCTCGGCGATGACCTCAAGGTCCGGCGCACCATGCACTCGGGCACCTGGCGGTAATCAGGCTGGCCGGGCTCGGCTGACGCTGCCAGACTAGGCGCCCATGACACTGACCATTCGGGTGATCGAGCCAGGCCAGGGGGCCGCGATCGTGGCCGCCGGCGAGCTGTTCGATTCGGTGCCCGACCTGGCCACTTCGACGCGCTTCCTGGTCACCCCCGGCCACCACCTGCTGATCGCCTACGAGGACGACCAGCCGGCCGGCTTCGTCAGTGGCGTGGAGCTGACCCATCCCGACAAGGGCACCGAGATGTTCCTGTACGAACTGGCGGTGGCCGAGGCGTTCCGGCGCCGGGGCATCGGCAAGGCCCTGATCAATGCCCTGCGCGAGATTGCCCGGGAGCGCGACTGCTACGACATGTGGGTGCTCACCGACGGCGACAACGACGCCGCGCTGGCGACGTATCGGGCGACCGGCACGACCGCCGAATCAAGCCACGTGATGCTGACCTGGGACCGCGAGTAGGGATGCCCGGGACAGCGCTGCGCGGCACCTGGTACATCGTGCCCAGCCCGTTCGACGCCGGCGGCGAGCTCGACCCGGTCAGCCTCGGCCGGCTGGTTGAGGCGGCTGCGGCCTGGGGCGTCGAGGGGTTGACCGTAATGGGCGTGATGGCCGAGCCGGGCGCGCTCAGCGTGGACGATCGACGAGCGGCTCTCCTGACCATCTTCGCGGCCAACGCCGGGCGGCTGCCGATCGTGGTCGGCTGCTCGGGCGCGGCGATCGGCACGACGCTCGAGCTGATCGGGCAGGCTCGCGACCTGGGTGCCGCCGGCGCGATGGTCGCCGCGCCGCCACTCCTGCGCAACGTCGACCAGCTGCCCGACTACTACCGGCGGGCCGCCGAGGGTGGCTTGCCCCTCGTGATCCAGGATGAGCCCAACGCGACCGGGGTCATCATCCCGGTCAGCATCCTCCTGGCCGCCGCCATGGCCAGCGCCAGCCGGACGATGAAAATCGAGGACCCGCCCACGCCGGCCAAGATCGGCCGGCTCCTGGCGGCGATGCCGGATCTCGACATCTTCGGCGGACTCGGTGGCGTGTCCGCCCTGGGTGAGCTGCGCCGGGGCGCGTGCGGCACGATGACTGGCTTCGCCTACCCGGAGATCCTCCACGGCGTGCGCGAGCTGGTGCAGGCCGGCTCCCTGCGCGACGCAGGCATGCTCTTCGATCGCTACCTGCCCCTGATCCAGTTCGAGGCGCAGCAGGTCGTGGGCCTGGCAATCCGCAAGGAGATCCTCGTCCGGCGCGGCATCTTCAGCACCCATCGGACCCGGGGCCTGGCAGCCGGCCTGGATTCGACCACGCTCGACGAGCTGGGCGAGCTGCTCGAGCGCCTGGCCATCGATCCGGGTCCTGAGCGCTTCAGCCCGGCCTGACGTAACGGGTACGCGCGAGCCGGTGTGGCGCGCCAGAATAGCCACGCCTAGGTTGGACCAACTGGAGGGAGCCCCTTGAGCCCACTCGCTGCGATCTTCCTGTTCCTGCACGTGCTGGGCGCGATTGCCGCCTTTGGACCATCGTTCGTCATGCCGATCATCGCCAGCCAGTCGCGCAAGATGCCCTCCGGGGCGCTCTTCGGGTTGAAGCTCTCGGACATCATCGAACGCCGCCTGATCATTCCGCTTGGCCTGTTCCAGGCCGTGACCGGGATCGGCCTGATCGCAACGGTTGGCTACAACCTGACCGCCACCCACTGGCTGGCGGCCGGGATCGTCCTGTACGTGATCGCCATCTCGTTCGCCATCGCGATCCAGGCCAGAACGGTTGAATCGATGATCCATTTCCTGGAGACGATGCCCGCTCCGGCACCGGGCACGCCGCCCGGACCGCCGCCGGCCGCGTTTCTGGCCCTCGGCAAGCGAGCCCAGAACGGCGGGATGTTCCTGACCGTGCTGCTGGTCCTGATCGTCTTCTTCATGGCGGTCAAGCCCCAGTTCTAGGATCCGGTTAGGAGGCGCCTTCGGCGGTGGCCCAGATGTCGGTCAGGGTGTAGCCCGTCGGAAACGGATCGTCGGGCGCCAGGACGTACTGGGCGAAGCCGGTGATCCAGCCCCGGCCGGTGATCGTGGGGACCACCGCCGGGTGATCGCCCA
>JBBRIV010000051.1:0-13863 GCA_038220425.1 Candidatus Limnocylindrales bacterium | reverse complement strand
GGAGTCCTTGTCAGCCGCCCGCGGCTAATTGTGCAACGTTGACGACCGCTTTAGCACTCAGCCAGCCTGGTCAGTACCCGAGACCCGACCATACGGCCGCCCTGAGCGGCATTTGGCAGAACCCCGTCCGCCAGGACCCGTTCGTGCCCAGGACCCATTTGTACCCGCCGCCGCCCCACCCGCCGCCGCTTGACCGCCTCGGCGCCGCCCTCCCCGGCCCCGCGCTGGTCCATTAACGTGCTACTGTCGATGTACAAGTCATGACTACCCCGACCCCTGGACCCGCCCGTCCCAGCACCACTCCGCCGGCCGTTCGGGCCGAAACGATCCGGCGTGGCCTGGCCGAGGCGTGGGGCGCGATGGGCGCTTCGTGGGGCGTTGCTCCGGCGATCGCCCGGGTCCATATCTACCTGATGGCCCGCGGTGAGCCCCTGACCGAACGCGAAGTGCGCGAGGCGCTGGGCCTGAGTCATCGGGCCGCCAGCCTGGCCCTCGATGCGGCCATTCGCTGGGGCGTCGTGGAGCGGGTCGAGGAACCCCGCCGGGTCGGCCGGCGTGGACCGGCCGGTACCGCCTACGCCTCGGTCGGCGACCACTTCCGCTGGTTCAGCCGGGTCATCGAGCATCGCAAAGCGCTCGAGGGCGACCCGATCATCGAAGTCCTGGAGCGGACCGCCTCCGACGCCACGACCGCCGCGGCCGAATATCCCGACGATCCCGAGCTGGCCGACCTGCGCGACTGGCTGGCTACCTTCCTGTGGTTCGTCCGCCTGTTCAACCGGGCGATCGGCCTGGTGCCCGTTCTTGAGCCGACCGAGCTGGAACGCCTGCTCGATCTCCTCGCCCGGATCCCCGACGACACGATCCTGCGCCTCGTCCGGCTCCTTGGACAGCTGCCCGATGATGACGTGCTGGCCCTGGTCAGCGGCCTGTCCAAGCTGTCCCCGACCGCCGCTCGCCGGTCGGTCAAGCTGATGGGCGGCGTGATCAAGACCGTGGGCCGCTGAGCGGGCGCTCGAGGGTTGCGCAGGGCGCGTTGGCGGCTCATGCGATAATTCGGGGGCGTCGCTCGATCACGTTCGACGCCCGACTCATCGGAGCCAGCATATGACCGTCGAATCATCCACCTGGGCCACCAAGAAGGGCCTCGCCCAGATGCTCAAGGGCGGCGTCATCATGGACGTCGTCACGCCCGACCAGGCGAAGATCGCCGAAGAGGCCGGCGCGGTTGCCGTGATGGCCCTCGAGCGCGTCCCGTCGGACATCCGGGCAACCGGTGGCGTGGCCCGGATGAGCGACCCGTCGATGATCGTGGGGATCATGGACGCCGTCTCGATCCCGGTCATGGCGAAGGCCCGGATCGGTCATTTCGTCGAGGCTCAGATCCTCGAGGCGCTGGGTGTCGACTACATCGACGAATCCGAAGTCCTGACTCCGGCCGACGAAGAGAACCACATCGACAAGCACGCCTTCAAGGTCCCCTTCGTGTGCGGTTCGCGCAACCTGGGTGAGGCCCTCCGCCGGATCAGCGAGGGCGCCGCGATGATGCGGACCAAGGGCGAGGCCGGCACCGGCAACATCGTCGAGGCGGTTCGCCACATCCGGACCGTCAACGCCGAGCTGCGCCGGCTGCACGGCCTGCGCGAGGACGAGCTGTTCGCGGCGGCCAAGGAGCTTGCCGCGCCCATCGAGCTGGTCCGCCAGGTCGCTGCCGAGGGCAAGCTGCCGGTGGTCAACTTCGTCGCCGGCGGGATCGCCACGCCGGCCGATGCGGCCCTCGCGATGCAGCTGGGCGCCGAGGGCGTGTTCGTGGGCTCGGGCATCTTCAAGAGCGAGGATCCGGCCCGGATGGCCAACGCGATCGTGCAGGCCACCACCCACTTCGACAATCCGGCACTCCTGGCCGAGGTCAGCAAGGGTCTCGGTGCGGCGATGCGGGGGATCAGCATGGATGCGATTCCCGAGCACGAGCGGCTGGCCGTCCGGGGCTGGTAGTCCCGAGCTGGCCGACGGCATGAAGATTGGAGTCCTGGCCCTGCAGGGCGCCTTCATCGAGCACCTCCGCACCTTTCGTGCGATCGGGGTCGAAGCGGTCGAAGTGCGCCTGCCCGGCGACCTTGAGGGCCTCAGCGGCCTGACCCTGCCCGGCGGCGAGAGCACGGCGATGCGCCGGCTGATCGATCGCTGGGGCCTGCGCCAGCCCATCCTGGACCTGGCCGAGTCGGGCGCGCCGATCTTTGGCACGTGCGCCGGGATGATCCTGCTCGCCCGGGAGATCGCGGGCGGCGAGGAGCCCGTCCTGCCCTTGTTGGACGTGGCCGTCCAGCGCAATGCGTTCGGGCGTCAGCTCGACTCGTTCGAGGCCGACCTGGTCGTGCCGATGCTCGGCGCCGACCCGGTCCACGGCGTGTTCATCCGGGCACCCGTCATCGACCGGGTGGGTCCGGCGGTCGACGTCCTGGCCCGCCTCGACGACGGCCGGATCGTGGCCGTCCGCGAGCGCAACATCATCGCCACCGCCTTTCACCCGGAGCTGGCCGGCGAGACCCGCTTCCATCGACTGGTCGCCACGATGGCCGCCGAGCACGACGATCCGGGCGAGGGCTCGGGCCGGCGGCACCACCCCGTGCGCCGTGATCGAGCTGCCCGATGACCGTCTCGGGCAAGGTCCGGATGGCCCGACTGACCGACCTGTCGGCCCTGGGCGAGCTGTCGCGGCTGGCCCAGACGGACGCGGCGCGTTCCCTGGGGCTGCCCGTGACCCGTCCGCGGATGGGTGTGTTCAGCCTGTTCCGGTTACCCCTTGGTGCGTTCCAGCCCAACGACCTGCTATACGTCCATGACCTTGAGGGCAGGATCAGCGGTCTGATCCGGGTGGAGCGCGACAGCCATCGCGATGAGTGGACCGTTGTCGAGCTCGACGCCATCGGCCAGGGCGACGCCGGCGACATTCGCTTCCGGCTGGTCCAGTACCTCCTGCGCGAAGGGGCCAAGCGCGGCGCCCTGCGCTTCCACGTGGCCTGTGCCGACGCCGATGGCAACGTGGAGCTGTTCATGCAGGCCGGCTTCGTGCGCTACGGCGAGGAGCAGATCCTGTTCCGGGATTCGACCGTGGCCCTGCCCGAGGCGTGGTCCGACGAACAGGCCGGCAACTGCGGGATCCGACCCGTGGTGGCACTCGACGCGCTGGCCCTGGCCCGGCTGTACGCCCTGGTCACGCCCCAGCCCGTCCAGCGCCTGGAGGCCTACCGCCTGCCCGACTGGGAGCGCCAGGGATCCAGCTGGCGAGTGCCCCGCTCCAGCCTGACCCCGATCCTGCGCTTCGCCGACATCGAGGCGTTCGTCCAGGACCAGCCCCAGGGCGGTGCTGATCCAACCGGCCTGTCGGCCCTCATCCAGGTTGCCGTTGCCAAGGAGGACCAGCCCCACTACCTCAAGATCCTGGCCCGGCCCGACGCGGACGTCGGGCCCCTGGTGGAGTACGGTCTGGGCGTGATCTCGGCCCGGACCGGCAATCGTCGTGAAGCGCAGCACGGCGTGATCTCGTCGGTTCGCACCTACGAATCGCCGATTGACCGCCGGCTCGAGGAGGCCGGTTTCGAAGTCGAATCGAAGGTCACCCTGCTCCTGAAGGAAACCCTCGTCCGGGTCGCCGAACCGGCCATGGTGCCGGCCATCTCATGACCCGGGTCCACGCCCTGCACCCGCCGACCCCGGAGGTCCCGTGACTGCAGTCCCTGCCAACTCCGAGCGCGAAGCCGCCGACGATCTCGACCTGCTCCTGGCGGCCCTCCCGCCGGACGTGGTCGAAGCCGTCCATGCCCTGCCCGACCAGTCGAGCCTGATCGAGGTCGTCCTCGACCTGGGTCGCCGCCCTGAGGCGCGTTTCCCGAACAGCGAAGTCACCCTGCTCGAACGTGAGATCCGCGAGTCGGATATTGCCTACGTGGTGGACCACATCGGCTCGTTCGGTGATGACAATCGGGCCGGGATCGAGCGCACGCTCCATCGAATCAGCGCGATCCGCAACCGGAGCGGCAAGATCGTGGGCCTGACCTGTCGGATCGGCAAGGCCGTCTTCGGCACGATCGAGATCATCAGTGACTTCGTCGAGAGCGGCAAGTCGATCCTGATCATGGGCCGGCCGGGCATTGGCAAGACCACGATGCTCCGGGAGGCCGCCCGGGTCCTGGCCGACGACCTGGGCAAGCGGGTCGTGGTGGTCGACACGAGCAACGAGATTGCCGGCGACGGCGACATTCCCCACCCGGCCATCGGCAAGGCCCGTCGGATGCAGGTCCGGACGCCCTCGCTCCAGCACGAGGTGATGATCGAGGCGGTCGAGAACCACATGCCCCAGGTCATCGTGATCGACGAGATCGGGACCGAGCTGGAGGCCCAGGCGGCGCGCACGATCGCCGAGCGCGGGGTCCAGCTGATCGGCACGGCCCACGGCAACAACCTGGACAACCTGATGCTCAATCCCACCCTGTCCGACCTGATCGGCGGGATCCAGAGCGTCACCTTGGGCGACGAGGAAGCCCGCCGCCGGCGGACCCAGAAGAGCGTCCTCGAGCGCAAGCAGCCGCCCACCTTTGACGTGATCATCGAGATCCAGGATCGCGAACGGGTGATGGTCCACGCCGACGTGGCCGAGACGATCGACGAGATGCTCCGGGGCGACCCGGTGGCGCCCGAGCTGCGCTGGCGCGACGAAGAGGGGATCCATCGATCCCAGTCGCGACCGCGACCCTCGCCTCGGGAGACCCTCGGCAGCGAGCGCTTCGCCGGCCTGGTCGGCGGCGGCAGCCCGTGGCGGATGGAGCCGGGCTGGCGTGGTGATGGCACCTATCGGACCGGCGGCGGCTATCGCGACGCCGCGCCAGGGGCAGCACCTGGCGGCTATCGCTCTGGCTATCGACCGGGGGCAACCGGCGGCTGGCGCCAGACCCGCGGTGGAACGACGAGGGAGACCGGTCCGCGCGGTCGAATAGCCGGGCCCGGCCGGCCGGGTGATCCGATCACGGGGATGATGCCCGGCGAACGATTCGCCGTCGAGCCGGGTGGCGATGGCCGGCCTCCGTCTCGTGGGTCAGCCGGTTCGAGCGGCTCGTCCGCGGGGTCGGGTTCAGTGGCGGGCCCGCGCTCGGCCTCGGGCTTGGGGGCCGGGTCGGCGGCCGATCGACCGTTCATCTCCGGTGAGATCGCCGATCGCGGTCCGCTCGAGCGCGGTGCACCGGCGCCGCTCGACCGGCGCGCCCGCGAGCAGCGTGAGCGTGAACGCCAGGCGGCCTGGCGCGACCAGGCGGCCCGGGCGCTGACTGCCCTGAAGGCCGATGAAGGCACGGCCCCGATCAACGCCGTTGTGCTGGCGGACGACGACCCGGGCGAAGCCCGGGCGGCTGAAACCCGACCTGCGCGGGCGGCCGGGGTGCGGGCCGCCGTTGAGCGGGCGGCGGTTGAGCGGGCGCCCGCCCCGTTCCTGGCGGTCGAGTTCGATGCCGACGACGAAGACGACGAAACCGACGAGCCGGAGGAGGAGCTGGGTGCCGCCGGATCCACTTCCGGGCCGGCAAACTCCGGGCTGGCCAATTCCGGCGTTGGCGAGGTCCTGCGGGTCACCGACGGGCTCCTGCCCACGTTGCGGGTGCTGCCGTTCGGGGTCAGTCGCAAACGTCTCGAGCAGGCGATCCGCGAACTGCAGCTGCCGGTGATCGTCGCCCGGAACATCGACGAGGCCGACGTCGTGATGACCCTGCGCAGTGAATATCGCTCGAAACCGCCGACCGTCCACGATGCGGAGGAGCGGGGCATGCCGGTCTACGTGCTCAAGAGCAACACGATCCTCCAGATGCACGCCAGCCTGACCTCGATCTTCTCGCTGGCCCTCGACCCGCGGGAAGCCGCTCTGCGCGAAACCGAAGAGGCGATCGGGATGGTCATCGAGCGCTCCGAAGCCGTCGAGCTGTCGCCCCAGAGCGCGTACATCCGGCGCCTCCAGCACCAGATGGCCGAGCGCGCCAACCTCGTCTCGCGCTCACGCGGCCGCGAACCCTACCGCCGCGTCCGCCTCTACCCCGACCAGGCCCGCGTCTGGCGCTAACCCCGCGGCGCCGGTTCCTCGCGCTTTTATCTCCTGGGGCGATCAAAACGCGGGAATCGATCGGACCGGAAGGCCTCGGGCGCCCGATTCGCGTCATTTGATCTCCCCCAGCGATTGAATCCGGCGGGTGCTCGGGTTGCCGGTCCAGTTGATCCGTAGGTAAGGTCGATTTGTTCTCCTGTGGCGATCGTTTTGTCACCAACAGGAGCACTGCTCATGACCCTGGACAACCTGACCAGCAAGCGCCGGATCGTGGAGCGCGAGGCCGTGCGCCTCGCCAGGCTGGACGCGCTACGAATTGCCGAAGAGCTGCGCCAGCTCCGACTGGAATTGAACGTTTCGCAGGCGGCCGTGGCCCGGATTGTTGGCGTCAGCCAGTCAGTCCTGAGTGATCTTGAGCGCGGAGACCCGACCGCCGGGCTCGAGGTTCGGCGCCGGGTTGCGATTGCGCTTGGCGCGGACTTGCGAGTGGCGGTCTATCCAGGTGCAACCCCGTTGCTCCACGACGCCGGCCATGCCCGGATCATCGAGCGGATCCTGAAGCGGCGACACCGGCGCTGGCGAGCCGAGCAGGAGGCGCGGGTCCCGGGTCCGGGCCGAGCGTCGACCGACGTGCGGCTGTCGGCCGGCGGCACGATCGTGCTTATCGAGGTGGAGACGCGAGTTCGCCGCTGGGAGGCGACGATCCGCCGCTGTTTCGAGAAGCGCGACCGGGTCCGCGATTCGGCGCCTCCCGGTACATCCGTGTTCGCGGTGTTGTGCCTGCCGCCGACTCGACACCACCGCAGGCTCATCGCCGAATTCGCCGAATCCGTGCGGTCGGCCTTCCCGGCACCACCCAATCAGCTTCGGCGAGCGCTCGAGGATGGTTTGGACTGGCCCGGCGACGGGATCCTGTGGATGGCTGGCGCCCGGTCCGATTAGGCCGGCGTTGCCGCGAGCAGGTAGGTCGCCCCGAGTTCGCTGAGACGACCCTAGCTCCAGAACACCAGCCGGGCAGGCAGGATCGCTCGGCCGGCGATGTCGGCGATCCGGAAGGCGCCATAGCCAACCAGGGTTCCGCCGACGTTCGAGATCACGTCGTCAGCGTCGGCCACCCGGTACGGGAAGCCCACCAGCAGGGACAGGCTCAGTTGGCTGAGCTCGATCACAACCGAGATGACGAGTCCGGTCAGGAACGCCCGACGCCACGAATGGCGCCCAGGTCGAAGAGCTCCCAGGAAGACACCGAGCGGAACGAACGCGGCGATGTTGCCCACCAGCAGCCAGAACTGGGGCCAGTCGGGCCCCAGTCGAAGGGCCTGGCCGATCGTGTCGAGCGGCACGACGTTCGCCCAGGGTGACGGCCAGGGGCCGACGTTCAGGCCCGCGTCAAAGCCGGGGATCGACCATGGCGGAAGCGGAAACGGGAAGAGCACGAGCCCGGTCAGCACGACCCCGTAGGCCGCCGCCGCGAGCCACCCGACCATCGGCCAGCGGCCGTCTCCTCGGCGCAGACCTACCAGTACAACGCCAACGAGCGCGATCGGCAGGGCGACGACGATGAACCCGCTGCTCGAGATCACGTTGCTGAAGATCATCGGGCGATCGTAGTCCTCGTCTTGCCAGGCGCCGCGCCATGCTTCGCAGGACCCGGGGCCGGCTCGCTGGTCCAGCCTGCGGTTCGGAGTTCGTGACACCTACCGCCACCAGCCGCGGTATGGACGTTCGAAGGCTCCGAATCGTGTCGGGCGGCAGCCAAGCACCGGATCTGAGCACGAAATGGACGCGAGGCCACCGCGAAACGCCCAATGGAGTCGCCCGCCGACCATACGGCGGCCCGCAGCGGTCTCTGTCAATTCGGGGCGGCGCGGCGCGGAATCCGGGCCAGGGCTGCCGCCCCGCCGGCGCGGGCGCCCGTGCTGCCGCTGAAGCAGAGCTAGTGCTCGGTTGCTCCCGTGAACGTCCAGCTGTCGATCCGGACGGCGGGGACAAC
This sequence comes from Candidatus Limnocylindrales bacterium, assembly GCA_038220425.1. Classification (GTDB taxonomy): domain Bacteria; phylum Chloroflexota; class Limnocylindria; order Limnocylindrales; family CSP1-4; genus Palsa-1033. The sequence continues at coordinate 5,785 of JBBRIV010000051.1, read as the reverse complement.
GACGCCGCCGAGGAAGCCCTTCAGGCAGCGCCGGTCGCGGCCTACCGCGCTCACGGCGGCCAGGGCCTCGAGGTAGCTCTGGGTGAAGCGCAGGTTCCGGACCGGCCCGACGATTTTGCCGTCCTCGACCAGGAACGTGCCGTCGCGGGTCATGCCGGTCACGATCGCCAGCTTGGGATGGACCGGGTTGGTGTAGTGAAAGCGGGTGACCAGCAGGCCCCGCTCCAGGCCGCCGATCAGCTCGTCGCGGCTGGCCGTGCCGGCGTCCATGACCATGTTGAGCGGGAACGGCCCGTAGGAGTTTGGCGCCGGCAGGCCGTGGCCGGTCGAGCGGACGCCGTCGCGGGCCGCGGTCTGGCCGTCGTAGACCACGCCGGTGCACACGCCCCGGGTCAGCAGGTCAACCCGCTGCTTCTCGACGCCTTCGTAGTCGAAGGCCATCGGCAGACCGGCCGGGTCACCGCCGTCATCGCGGATTGTCACCAGGTCGCTGCCCACCTTCCGGCCGATCTCCACGAAGGACCGGCCCTCCTGGACGGCGAGGGCCGAGAACCCGAGGTAGCCGAGCATGTCCATGACGTCCACGACCGCGTACGTGTCGAGGACGACCGGGTAGTCGCCGGGCGGCACGCCGACGGCGTTGGCAGTGGACTGGGCTCGCTCGGACGCCTCGCGCCCGAGTGCCGACGCGTCGATCGTCGTGGCATCGACCGCCGCCGATTCGGCGTAGCCGGTGCCCCCGCCCGGACCCATCGAGACCGTGATCAGCTGCGACCACGTCCGGCCGCCGCTTGCCCGCACGCCCAGCGAGTTGGCCACCGTGATCGTCTCGGTTGTCGTGGCGAATGAGCCATAGGCGGTCACGCCGGCCGCATCGGCCTGGGCGATCACGGCCCGGACGCCCTCGGCCCGCAACTCCGGGGTGGCTTCGGCAGTGGCCGCGCTGTAGGCCCCCGGCAGCTCCGGGATCGGCCGCGGGCCAGGACTCGGCAGCGAGATGAAGTCGGAGTTCGGCTCCACGTTGCGGGCGATCGCCCCGGCGGTCTCGGCCAGCGTCTTGAGCGCGGCGGCGTCGAAGCGACCGGTGGCGGCCACACCGATCTGCTGGCCGTGGATGAAGCGCAGGCTCAGGCGCGCGTTCGACTCGGCCACGTTCTGGTGGATCTCGCTGTTGGCAAAGCGGGTCAGGGCCGCGTCGTCGGCCTGGATGACGACCTCGGCCTGGGATGCGCCGGCCTTCGCCGCGAGGTCGAGGACCTCCTCGGCCAGGCCCAGCCACTCGGCAGCGCCGCTGGGCGCCCTGCCTACCACGTGCCTACCACTTGCCCACGCCCACCTGGACGTTCCGGAAGCGGGCGCCGGGAACGGCATGCCCAACATGGCCGGTCTGGCCGGGCTCGCCCTTGCCGCAGTTGGGGGTGCCCAGCATCACGTAGCTGCGCTCGTCGCCGACCGCGTCGCACGACCGCCAGAACTCGTAGGTAATCCCGGTGTAGGTGGGGTTCTTGAACAGCCGGCCCTTCTTGCCGCCCTTGATCTCGTAGGCGACCTCGGTAGCGAACTGGAAATTCAGGCGGCGGTCGTCGATCGACCAGCTCCGGTTCGAGCGCAGGTACAGCCCGTCGTCGGTGTCGGCCACGATCTCATCGAGGCTCATGCCCGGCTTTGGCAGCAGGTTGATGTTGGTCATCCGGATCAGCGGGATCCGGTTCCAGCCGTCGGCGCGCATTGCGCCACCGGACTGGCGGCCGATTCGCGGAGCGGTCTCGCGACTGCTCAGGTAGCCCACGAAGATGCCTTCCTTGACCAGCGGCACGGACTGCGCCGCGACGCCCTCATCGTCCCAGCCGAAGGTGCCCAGCCCGCCCTGGGCGGTGGCATCGGCCACGATGTCGATCAGGTCCGAGCCGTAGCGGAACCCTTCGTCCAGCTTGTCGGTGGTCAGGAAGCTCGTGCCGGCGTAGGACGCTTCGGTGCCGAACACGCGGTCGAGCTCGGTCGGGTGGCCACAGCTCTCGTGGACCTGGAGGTACAGCTGGGACGGATCGAGCACGATCGTCATCCGACCTGATGGACACTGCGGCGCGCTGAGCAGGGCAACGGCCTCCTCGGCCAGCTCGCCCACCTGCTCGGCCAGGCGCAGGCCGCGGATGTATTCGTAGCCGGCCGACTGCCAGCCGCCGCCGGCGTCGGGATAGCTCCGGCGCTGGTGCTCGTCGCCCTCGATCGCGTTCGCTTCCACGCCCGACCCGACATGGGTGATCGTCTGGTCGGTGTAGCTGCCGTCGCTGGCGGCAAAGATCGTGTGGCTGCGCTGGGCGGCGTAGGTGGACTCGGTGAAGCCGATCCCCTTGACCGACGACGCGACCTTGTCGGCTTTGAGCAGCTCACCGATCTTGGTCTCGAGGGAGACCTTGAAGGGATCCTCGACGACGGGCGTGGCGTAGGTTCCGTGAGCGACAGGCCGGTCATCCAGGGTGACTCGATGACGGAGGGCCGTGGCCGATGCCCTGGCGATTCGGACGGCCTGGGCGGCGACGCGATCGATCTCGTCGCCATTCAGCCGATTGCTGCTGGCGAAGCCCCAGGCGCCGTCGACCAGGACCCGGATTCCAAAGCCCTCGCTCTCGCCCGAAGCAACACCTTCCACCCGGCCCGATTTGACCGTGATTGCCTCGTCGACCTGGTGGACGATCCGGACATCGGCATAGGTCGCGCCCCGGACGGTGGCCGTCGACAGGGCGCGCTCGGTCAGGTCTCGCATCGTCGGCACGATAGCAGGCTTGGCGGTCGGGCCGCGAGTTGGGCCGCGAGTCGGGCCGCCGCCTAGAACGACGGCCCGACCCCGATGGCCTGGCTGGTGAGCCAGATTCCCAGGACGAAAATCAGGCCGGCAGCGCCCAGCGGGGCATAGCCCATCACTCGGCCCAGGTTCGATCCGGACGGCAGCCGATTCAGTCGATCACGGGCAACGACCAGTCCCAGCCCGATCCCGGCGAGGATGACGGCCATTCCGAGGCCGAAGGCAATCACGAGCACGAGGCCATAGGCCGGTCGATTCACATTGATCGCGGCGAGCAGGATGATCAGGGCATTGGTCGAAGGGATCAGTCCGCCGGCCAGGCCGACCGCGAACAGGCTGCGCCAGCCGACTGAGCCGTCGGCATGCGGGTAGTCGTGCTTTGTCGCGTGCGGATGCGCGTGGTCATGCGCGCGCAGGCGGCGGACCTGGCCGATCAACAGCCAGGCTCCGATCGCGACCACGGCCAGGCCCAAGATGACCGGCGCCAGTGTGTTGAACAGCTCAGGAGCCACGTCGCGGGCCTCCAGGATGATCGCCGCCAGAATGACGATTCCCAGGGTGTGCGAGATCGTCACCGACAACCCCAGGGCGACGGCCTGGATCGCCGTGCCACGCAACCCGACGAGGTAGGCGCCCATCAGGGTCTTGCCGTGGCCGGGCGTCAGGGCATGTCCGGCACCCAGCAGGAAGGCCCCGGCGAGCGAGGTCAGGAGGACGATCGGGGTGATCGCCGAGGTCCCGATCAGGCCGGCGATATCCAGGCCCAGCACGCCGCCCGGGACCGCGCCCGAAATCGAGCTCGAGGTTGGCTGAGGGCCTGCGGTGGGGGCCGCCGTCCCGGCAAGGCCCAGGCTCGGCTCGGCGCCGGGGCTCGGCGAAGCGCCTGGGCTCGGGCTGGCGTCTGCCGGGGGCTCCGAAGGCGTGGCGCTCAGCGACGTGGCCTCGGCCGGTTCCAGGTATGGCGTGATCGGCCCGCCAGGGATCGCCTTGAAGGTGACCTGGCGGACGTCGAGCGGGTGGGCAATCAGGTTGGCCGGGTAGGCCTGCAGCCGATTCGAGACCGAGGTGGCCGCCAGCGTGGTCGGAAGGGCGCCCGCGCTGAGGCTCATCCCGCTGGCCGTCACGACCACCTCGTGCCAGCCGATCCGGCCGGCGTGGGAGGCGTCGTCGAAGGTGATCGTGGCGGGGGTGCCCGGATCCGGCAACGCGGCCGTGAACTCGCACACGAGGCGCATCGTGCTCAGGCCGGCGGTGCCCGGCGGGAAGCTGAGCCCCGCCCCAAAGGCAACCAGGGCAAGCCGCCGGCCATTGACGGTCAGGGCCAGGCCGGGTTCGAGGCGGGGACAGGCCGCCACTCGCTCGGCCTCCGCCTCGCTGGCCGAGATGACCCCGTCGCCGTCGGTGTCGATCCGCAGGCGGTCCTGGAAGGTAGGGATCTCGGCCTCGTCGATAACCACGTCGAGCGCGATCCGGTCCGGTTCCACCCGAATCCCGGCAAAGTGGTTGACCGTGAAGTTGCCCAGTGGATGCGCCAGGGCCAGGCCGGGGATGAGGGCCAGCAGTGCCCCGGCCAGGACGACCGCGCGAGCGACCCGGCGGCGGCGCGGGCCGGACATGAGGCTCATTGCGGGCATCGTAGCCGGGCCTTGCCGCCGGGCCTTGCCGCCGGGCCATCCGCCGGTTGGCCAGATCGGCTCCGCTACACTCCATCGCGTGGACCAGGATCAACAACGAGCCAACACCGACCCGCTCACGCAGCGCGGTCGCTTCGTCACGTTCGAGGGTCCCGAGGGTTCGGGCAAGACCGTCCAGGCGGCTCGCCTGCGCGATACCGCGGCAGCGGCCGGGATCGCGGTCGTGCTCACCCGCGAACCCGGCGGGACTCCGGTCGGCGATCGAATCCGGGAGATCCTGATGGCCGCCGGCCAGGATGCCGTGGCGCTCGGACCACGGGCCGACGCGCTCCTGTTCAATGCCGCCCGGGCGCAGCACGTCGATGACGTGATCCGGCCGGCCCTGGCCCGGGGCGAGCTGGTCATCTGTGCTCGCTACGCCGATTCGACCATCGCCTACCAGGGCTATGGCAGCGGCCTGCCGATCGACGCCTTGCGCGACCTGGAGCGACTGGCCACGTCCGGGCTCCGGCCGGACCTCACGATCCTGCTCGACGTCCCGGTCGAGATCGGGCTCGCGCGCAAGGGCCAGGATGAGCAGCAGCGCTTCGAGGCGGGCTTCGACCTTGCCTACCACCAGCGGGTCCGGGCGGGCTTCCAGCGGATGGCGGCAGCCGAACCGGAGCGCTTCGTACTGGTCGACGCAACCGCCGACCTGGCGTCAGTCCAGGCCGCGATTCTCCAGGCAATCCAGGCCCTGCCCGGCCTCGCCGCGGTGGGCGTGGTGCCGGCCGGCCCCACCGCCGATGAACCATCCGCGCCTGTCGTGCGCATGAGCCGATGAGCGAGACATCAGCCCGGGCCCCGGGTCGAGTCAACAGTGCATCCGACGACGCCGATCGAGCCGTGCTCGAAGCCGTGGCCGGAGGCGATCACGGAGCTATCGAAGTTCTCTACGAGCGGTACAAAACCATGGCCTACGGACTAGCCCTGCGCATTACCGGAGACGCCAGCCTGGCCGACGATGTCGTCCAGGAGGCGTTTGTGGGCGCATGGCGAAATGCCGGCCGCTATGCCACCGACCGGGGCAGCGTCAAGACCTGGCTGCTGGCCATCGTGCATCACCGGGCGATCGATTCGATCCGGCGCCGCCGCCCGACGACCGAGCTGCCCGAGCACGAAGAGGCGCCGCCGCCCAGCCTGACCTTGCCCGACGTCTGGTCCGAGGTGGCCGGCCGGCTCGATCGCGACGCGATCCTGACCGCCCTGGCTACCCTGTCCAGCGTCCAGCGCGAAGCCCTTGAGTTGGGCTACTTCAGCGGGCTGACCCAGCAGGAGATCGCCCTCCGGACGAACGCCCCGCTGGGCA
>JBBRIV010000050.1:0-14065 GCA_038220425.1 Candidatus Limnocylindrales bacterium | reverse complement strand
GATCCGACGATGGATCTCTCGACGTTCCTCGGCCGTGATCAACGGACCTCGGGCCACCTCGCACCTCCTCAACCAGCCGATCGCTATGCGCGGTGTTGCGATGATGCCTAGAACCCAAGGCGGCATTTGGCACAAACACCGGCGGCCGGGGACGGCTCGGCGGCCGGGGACGGCTCGGCGGCCGGGGACGGCTCGGCGGCCGGGGACGGCTCGGCGGCCGATCGCGCGGCTATCATCGAGCCATGTCCGTGCTGCGCAGCCGTCTCGATCCGGCGAGCTCCGAGAGCCTCGCCAACCAGGCTGTTATGGAGGCGCTGGTCGCCGACTTGCGCATGCGCCAGGCCCGAGTCAGCGCCAACGGGGCGGGTGGCGACGCGACCTCGATTGCCCGGCACATCGCCCGGGGCAAGCTTCCAGTCCGAGATCGGATTGAGCGATTGATCGATCCTGACTCGGCCTTCCTCGAGTTGAGCGCGCTGGCCGGCGACGGCGTCTACGGTCCGGATGGCAACGACGCCCCCAGCGCGGGAATCGTCACCGGTATCGCCACGATCGAAGGCGTGACCTGCGTCGTGGTGGCCAACGATGCGACGGTCAAGGGCGGGAGCTACTTCCCGCTGACCGTCAAGAAGCACCTGCGGGCGCAGGAGATTGCCCTCGAAAATCGGCTGCCGTGCGTCTATCTCGTCGATTCCGGCGGGGCGAACCTGCCCCTCCAGGCCGACGTCTATCCCGATCGCGAGCACTTCGGCCGGATCTTCTTCAACCAGGCCCGCCTGTCGGCCGCGGCGATCCCCCAGATCGCCCTGGTCATGGGCAGCAGCACCGCCGGCGGCGCGTACGTCCCGGCCATGAGCGATGAGACGGTGATCGTGCGCGGCACCGGCACGATCTTCGTCGGTGGTCCGCCCCTGGTGAAGGCCGCTACCGGCGCGGACGTAACGGCCGAAGAGCTGGGCGGCTCGAGCGTCCACGCCCGGATCAGTGGCGTCGTCGACCACGAGGCGCTCGACGACGAGCATGCCCTGGCCCTGGGCCGGGCGATCGTGTTCAACCTCAACCGCTCGACGCCGGCGCCGCCCTGGGACCGGCGCACGCCGGAGCCGCCCGCAATCGCCGCCGACGGCCGCTCGGGAGGGGGCCATCTGTACGCCGCAATTCCTGCCGACCTGCGCCGGCCGCTGCCGATCCGCGAGGTGATCGCACGGCTGGTTGACGCCAGCCGCCTGCACGAGTTCAAGCCGCTCTATGGCGAGACCCTGGTGTGCGGCTTCGCCCATATCGAGGGCTATCCGATCGGGATCATCGCCAACGACGGGATCCTGTTCGGCCAATCGGCCCTCAAGGGGGCCCATTTCATCGAGCTCGCCGCCCAGCGCAGGATCCCGCTCCTGTTCCTCCAGAACATCACCGGGTTCATGGTCGGCAAGGAGTACGAGGCCGGCGGGATCGCCAAGGACGGCGCGAAGATGGTCATGGCGGTCGCCTGCGCCGAGGTTCCCAAGTTCACGGTGATGGTTGGCGGCAGCTTCGGCGCCGGCAACTACGCCATGGCCGGCCGGGCCTACTCACCGCGCTTCCTGTGGACCTGGCCGAACAGCCGGATCAGCGTGATGGGCGGTCGCCAGGCGGCGCGCGTGCTGTCCACGGTCGGCGGTCCGTTCGCCTCGGATGTCGAGCGGGACGCATTCGAGGCGCCGATCCTGGAGCGCTACGAACACGAGGGCAATCCCTACTTTGCCACGGCCCGCCTGTGGGACGACGGAGTGATCGATCCGCTCGACACCCGGCGGGTCCTGGCAATTGGCCTGGCGGCCAGCCTCCACGCGCCCATCCCCGAGACCCGCTTCGGCGTCTTCAGGATGTAGGTAGGCGGCGGCTGGGCCGCGCGGTTGAGCGCTCAGCTGGCCCGGATCAGCCAGCGGCAGCCAAGCAGCTCCACGTCCCGCAGCAGCGTGCCGGTGGCGGACGCTGGGTCGGCCACCCGGAGGTGGATCGTGGCCCTGGGCCAGCCCTGGTCGCGGCTTGGGACGAGCCGGATCGTGTGCGGGCCAACCGTCGCGTCGCGAGCGCCGCGGCCGGCGAGGGACGGGCGGAACGGTCCAATCCCGGTCGTCCGCAGGTACCTGGCGGTGACCTTGGGAAGATCGGCGGCCGGGAGCTCGAGCATCTCCAGGCGGACCGGCCCGCCGATCGGATGGCGCTGGGCGGCCCGCTCAGCCTGCTCCTCGGGGCTCCATTCGGCGGCGGCCAGGTCGTGTTCGATCAGGAACGGTGGCTCCAGCGGACCAAGGACTGACGGCGCGGCAAGAGCCCAGCGCACGATTCGACCGTCCGGCCGAACCCGCTCGCCAGGAATCGGCTCGCTCAGGTCCGAGCCATGCACCCGCAGTTCGGGAACCTCGACCCGGATTCGATGGGTTGCCGCCGCCCATGTGGCCAATCCACCCCCGGCGTTCACAGCCTGGACCACCGGCTGGCCGACCCAGGTTGCGCCGGCCAGGTCGCGATCCTCGATCCCGATCAGCTCGACGAAGCTGTCGCCCAGCCAGATCAGGTGGTTGAACGTGCCCAGTGCGGGATGACGTCCAGAACCCGTCGAGCGCAGTCCGAGCTGGGTCTCGATGGCCTGCAGCGCACCGTCCGGGTCCGGGCTGGCGACCAGGATGTGATCGATCGAATCGGGCATGGCCAAAGGCTAGCAGTCCAGGTCCGGGCGGCCGTACGATGTCCGGATGAGCAACCTCGCTGGAACCGGCATGCGGCTGGAACGGACCGGTCCACGCGGGACGGTGGCTCGGCTCAGCCTGGCCCAGCCGGCCCACCACAACGCGCTCGACGCGCGCCTGATCGCCGAATTGCGATCGGCCTTTGCCAACCTCGCCGGCGAGGGCCCGGAGCAGCTCCGGGTGGTTGTCCTGGCCGGCGACGGGCCGTCGTTCTGTGCCGGGGCAGACATCGCCTGGATGCGCGCGGCGCTCGACCTGGAGGTTGAGGCCAACGAGCAGGACGCCATGGCCGTCGCCGAGATGTTCGAGGCGATCGATACCTGCCCGGTGCCGGTGATCGCCCGGGTTCACGGCGCGGCGCTTGGCGGCGGTGCCGGCCTGTGCGCGGTGAGCGACCTGGTGATTGCCGAATCCGGCACGAAGTTCGGCTTTACCGAGACCCGCCTCGGGATCCTGCCCGCGGTCATCGCGCCGTTCGTGATCGCCAAGATCGGCGAGACCAATGCCCGCGCGCTCTTTCCATCGGGGCGCCGCTTCGACGCCGCACGGGCCCAGCGGATCGGCCTGGTCCACGAGCTGGTTGAGGGCCTCGAGTCGCTGGACACGGCCGTGAATGGGGCAGTCGCCGATGTCCTGGCCGCCGGACCCAGCGCGGCTCGCGCCGCCAAGTCGATCGTGCGCGAGGTGCGCGGGCTGCCCCACGGTTCCTCAAAATGGCATACCGCCCGGGTGATTGCCCGGCAGCGCCGGAGCGGCGAGGCGCAGGAAGGCATGCGCGCCTTCCTCGAGAAGCGCCCGCCGAGCTGGACGCCCGAGGGCGAGTAGCCGCGGCCCGTTGCCACGAACGGCCAGCCGGGCCAAGCCCGGGCTGCGTTGAACGCACGTATCCGACCGGCCGACCGGCCCAAACGTCGATCCCGTTCGTAGGACGCAAGGATTCGACCGACTCCAGGGCGAATCGGTCGATCCCTTGTGGGCCACGCACGAAGCGCACCGGTCGGGGCCGGAACTCGTCGCATATGTGCGCTACACGCAAGGTGGCAGGCCACGCCGGGCTGGACCGGGCCCCACTGGGCTGCGGCTTGCCGTTCGGGCCGCGTGGCGCGACAATCGCGTCACGATGGCTGAGGAACTGACACCAAGCCAGGCTGCTGCGCGGATTGGGGCGACGACGCGCTCCGTCCAGCGCTGGATTGCCCACGGTGAATTGCCTGCTCGACGGGTGGGCGGTCGATGGCGTGTCGCATCTGACGCAATTGACGCGTTAGGAGCCCGGATGGCACCGCTGGACCCGGCGCAGGGCGCGGCGCCAGCGTTGGCGCGCCAAGCACAGCCCAACCCCATCCGGACCCTGTTCATCGCCAACCGCGGCGAGAGTGCCGCCCGGATCAAGCGAACCGCGGACCGCCTGGGGATCCTGGCCGTCGTGCCCGGTATGGACGGCGTCCCGCACGTCCAGCTCCTCCAGAGCGCCAGGGTGGTCGAAGCGGCGCTGGTCGCCGGCGCCGATGCGCTCCATCCCGGGTACGGCTTCCTGTCCGAGAATGCCGACTTCGCGCAGGCCGTCGAGGAGGCCGGGATTCGCTGGGTCGGGCCCCCGGCCAGCGCCATCCGGGCGATGGGCAACAAGGCGTCGGCCCGCAGGCTGGCAGCCCAGCTGGGCGTACCCACGGTTCCCGGCTACGACGGCGACGACCAGTCGGACGCGGGCCTGCTCAAGGCTGCACGGCGGATTGCCGCGACACCAGCCGGCCGACCAGCCGGGCGGATCCTGATCAAGCCGGCCGCCGGCGGTGGCGGCAAGGGCATGCATCTCGTCGACAGCCTGGATCCGCCGGCGGCGTTCATGGCGGCCCTGGCCAGGGCCCGGCGCGAAGCAGCGGCCTCATTTGGCGACGATCGCCTCGTCCTGGAGCTGTACCTGGACGGGCCTCGACACGTCGAGATCCAAGTCCTGTTCGACGCCCGCGGCAATGGTGTCCACCTGGGCGAACGGGATTGCTCGCTCCAGCGGCGTCACCAGAAGGTGCTCGAGGAGAGCCCTTCGCCGGCCGTTGACGAAGGGCTCCGCGAGCGGCTGGGCGAGGCTGCCCTGACCCTGGCAGCCGCAGTGGGCTATCGCTCGGCCGGAACCTGCGAGTTCCTGCTGGAAGACGACGGCACATTCCATTTCCTCGAGATGAACACCCGTCTCCAGGTGGAGCACCCAGTGACCGAGCTCGTGACCGGCCGCGACCTGGTCGCCGACCAGCTCCGGATCGCTGCTGGCGAGCCGCTCGGATTCGGTCAGGCGCAAGCGGACCTCGCCCGCCGCCGGGGTGGCCACGCGATCGAGGTCCGGCTGTATGCGGAGGATGCCGAGGCGGGCTTCCTGCCGTCGACCGGCCGGATCGAGATGCTCCGCTGGCCGATGATCCGTTCGGCCGCCGAGCGCAATGGGCCAGTTCGCGTCGATGCCGGCATCGAGCACGGTTCAGTCGTCGACACCCGCTTCGACCCGATGCTGGCCAAGGTCATCGCCGGCGGGACCAACCGGGCCGAAGCGCTTCAGAACCTGGGCAAGGCCCTGAGCACAACGCAGGTCCTGGGCGTGGTGACCAACCTGCGCTTCCTGCGCTGGCTGCTGGCCCAACCCGAGGTGGTCGACGGCGAGGCACGGATTGACACACTCGACCGAATCTGGCCGCCGCCAGGGAGCACTGATCCAACTGAACCGGCCTCGCCGGCAGCCTGGCGGACGGCAGCCCTGGCCCTCGCGAGAGGCACCGAGGGCGGCTGGCGCCTGAACGGACCGGCCCATCTGCGGCTCGAGTGCGAAGGCGTCGAGCGCTCGGTGGACGTCGACCCAACCGGGCAGGGCCTGGCGGTGGTCGTGGACGAGGCCGGCACGGCCTTCGTCGACGACAACGGTCGGAGCGTGCCGTTCAGGATCGCCCCGCCACCCGACGTGGATCGTGCCGCCCAGGCCGCCATCGCCGCCGCCGGGTTCGGGCCAGGGGGCATCGTTGACGTGAGCGCACCAATGCCCGGCTCGGTCCTGGCCGTCCATGTCGAGCCCGGCGCCAGTGTTGAGGCCGGCCAGCCGCTGGTCACCCTGGAGGCGATGAAGATGGAACACGTTGTCACGGCACCGTCGGCCGGGGTCGTGCTGGAGGTCTCGGTCAAGCCCGGTGGCCAGGTGACCCGCGGGCAATCCCTGGTCGCCCTGAACACGGGGCCAGGACGCGCTACCGTAGCCCCGAAGACGGAGGAGATCCCATGACCCAGACCTTGCCAACGACCCGGGCCGCCTTGCTCACCCTGCACGCCGAGGCCCGCCGGCGCCGCGATCGATCCGCCCTGGGCGGGCCCGATTATCGCCAGGCCTGCGAGGACATCGCCACGATCGAGGTCCAGATCGCCCGGATCGAACAGCCGGCCGCCAAGGCTGCCGCCGCATCCGCCGCATCGGTCGCACCCGCACCCGCACCTGCGGCGCCGACGGCCCCCGCGGCGCCCAAGGACGGAGCCTGACCTGGCCGTGTCCGGTGGCCCAGCCGCGGATCGCCGCGTCCGGATCTACGAGGTCGGCCCGCGCGACGGCCTCCAGAACGAAGCCGGCCAGGTCAGAACGGCCGATAAGCGCACGTTCATCGACCTGCTCGGGGCGGCCGGCCTGACCGAGATCGAAGCCTCCAGCTTCGTCCGCCCGGACGCGATCCCGCAGCTGGCCGACGCCGACGACCTCGTCCGGGGACTCGACCAGGACGCGGGCGTGCGTTACCCGGTCCTTGTCCCCAACCAGCGCGGCATGGTCAGGGCGGAGGCCGCCGGAGCCCGCGCCGTGGCCGTGTTCACGGCCGCCTCCAGTGCGTTCACCCAACACAACATCGGGCTGACGATCGACGAATCCCTGGCCGCCTTCAGGCCGGTCCTCGATCGGGCCACGGAGCTCGGCTGGTGGCGGCGAGCGTATGTTTCGACGGCCTTCGGCTGCCCCTACGTGGGCCGGATCGAACCCGGCGCAGCCATCGAGGTCGCCCTGCGCCTCGCCGAGCTGGGCGCCCAGGAGATCTGTTTCGGTGACACCATCGGGGTGGCCGTGCCCGGCCAGGTCGAAGAGCTGGCCGGCCTCGCGATTGGGGCAGGGCTGACCGCGGATCGGACCGCATTCCACTTCCATGACACCCGGGGCACGGCCCTGGCCAACGTGGACGCCGGGCTGCGGGCGGGTATCCGCACGTTCGACGCCTCGACCGGCGGGACCGGCGGCTGCCCGTACGCGCCGGGTGCGGCGGGCAACCTGGCGACCGAGGACCTGGTCTACTTCCTGGACGCCTCCGGCTGGCAGTCGGGTGTCCGGCTGGAGGGCATCCTGAGCGCCGCCCGGTTCATTGCCGGTGCGCTTGGCCGGCCGCTTGCCTCAAAGGTCGGCCAGGCCGGCGGCTGGGATCCAGGCACGGGGCGGGCGACCGGCCCCAGCTGAGCGCGGCCCTGCTAGCATCCACGCCATGGACGGTGCCGTCCTCGTGCTGAACCAGAATTATGAACCGCTCAACGTCTGTAATCTGCCGCGCGCCTTTCGCCTCGTCTTCGGCGAGAAGGCCGAGGTCGTGGAGTACGACCACCAGATGATCCGGACGCCGCGGCAGGAATTCCGCGCCCCCAGCGTGATCCGCCTGCAGCACCACATCCGCCGGCCACGACCGCGGGTCAAGCTGACCCGGCGCGAGATCTTCAGCCGGGACAGCCATCGCTGCCAGTACTGCGGCAAGCAGGCCAGCGACCTGACCCTGGACCACGTGATCCCGCGCCATCGCGGCGGCGCCCACAGCTGGGAAAACCTGGTCGCCGCGTGCAAGCCGTGCAACCATCGCAAGGGCGGCAAGACCCTGGAGGAGGCCCGCCTGCGCCTCCAGCGCCCGCCGTTCGAGCCCCGCAGCGACGTCTATTCACTGTTCACCCCGTACCTCGTCGACGAGCGCAACGAGGCCTGGCGCGACTACCTGTTCCTGGGCCACAACTGACCGGGAACGACGCCGAAGGTTCAATCGCCGCCCGGATCCCCGGTCCGGTCCAGGCCATTCTTCAGATTCTTCGCGACGACGGCCGGGCGGGCTACGTGGTTGGTGGCTCCCTGCGCGACATCCTCCTGGGCCGAACGCCGCACGACTGGGACCTGGCCAGCGACGCCCGGCCCGAGGTCCTCCAGACCCTGTTCCCCGGCGCGATCTACCAGAACAGCTTTGGCACCGTCGTCGTCTACCGGGACGGTGCCCCGTACGAGATCACCACATTTCGGCAGGACCACGACTACGCCGATTTCCGGCGGCCCCACCGGGTCGAGTTCGGGACCACGATCGAAGAGGACCTGGCCCGGCGCGACTTCACGGTCAACGCCCTGGCCTGGGGCGGCGTGCCCGGGACCACCGACAGCCTGGTCGACCCATTCGGCGGTCGGGCCGACCTCGAGCGCCGGCGGCTGCAGGCCGTGGGCGTACCGGCAGATCGCTTTGGCGAGGATGCCCTGCGGATGATCCGGGCGATTCGGCTGGCCGCCCAACTCGACTTCATGATCGCGCCACCGACCCTGGCCGCCATCACCCGCCAGGCCGAGCTCGTCCGCCACCTGTCCGGCGAGCGCATCGCCGGCGAGCTCGAGAAGCTGCTCGCGGCGGGACGGCCGTCGATCGGCCTGCGCCTGGCCGAAGCCACCGGCCTGCTCCGCCATGTCTCGGTCGAGCTGGCCGACCAGCGCGGCGTGGCCCAGGCCAAGATCTCGGGCGAAGACCTCTGGGATCACACCTGCCGAACCGTGGACGCCGTTCCCCGCGAAGCCCGGGTCGTCCGGCTGGCCGCCCTCGTCCATGACGTCGGCAAGCCGGCCACCGCCAGCGACGGTCACTTCATCGGCCACGACAGCGTCGGCGCCGACCTTGCCGAGCAGCTCCTCGGCCGGCTGCACTTCCCACGGGCGGTGATCGAGCGGGTGGGCCTGCTCGTCCGCAATCACATGTTCAGCTACGAGCCCGGCTGGAGCGATACGGCCGTTCGGCGCCTGATCGGGCGCCTGGGCGAGCCCGTCCTGAACGAGCTGATCCTGCTCCGCCAGGCAGATAATGTGGGCAGCGGCCTGGCCGCCGATGCCAACCACCTGGACGAGCTTCGGACCCGGATTGCCCAACAGGTCCAGGCCCGGGCCGTCCTGCACCGGTCGGGGCTGCTGATCGACGGCGGCGACCTCATCGCCGAGCTTGGATTGAGCGAAGGGCCCATCCTAGGTTCGATCCTGGACCGGCTGGTCGAGGTCGTGATCAACGATCCAAGCCAGAATGACCGGCCAACGCTCATGCTCCTGGCCCAGGCCATGCTCAGGGAGGATCGATGATTGAACTGATGCTCCACGCTGAGCAGACGCTGGACCTGGGCCTCGTCGACCAGGCCGAGCGGATGTACAGCCAGGCAGCCGCCGCCGACCCGCACAACGCCATCGCGATCATCGGCCTGGCCCGGGTCCAGCTGGAGCGTGGTGATCGGCCGGGCGCCCACCAGCTGACCTTGCGCGCCCTGGCCATCGATCCCGAGAACGACACTGCCCTGCGCATGGAGGCCCGCCTGCGCGAGGTCCTGGCCGGCGAGGGCATCGGGGTCAAGAGGCCACCGGCCGTCCAGCCCGGCGCCGTACGTGCCGGAGGTGCCATCCCGGCCCAGGGCCACGTCCCAGCCCGGGCCAGCGTCCCAGCCCGGGCCAGCGTGCTCTCCCGGTTGCTCGGGCGGAAACGATGAGGATCCTCGTGACCGGCGGCGCCGGCTACGTCGGCTCGGTCAGCGTGGAGCGCCTGCTGGCCGCCGGCCATGCGGTGTGGGTCCTGGACGACGGCTCCACCGGGCACGCGGCGGCTGTCCCGGCCGAGGCCACGTTCAGCCGGTCGACCTACACCGATGAGGACCAGGTGACCCGGCTCCTCGTCGACAACTCGATCGAGGCGATCCTCCATTGCGCTGCCCGATCGCTGGTTGGCGAGTCGATCCGGGAGCCGTCCATCTACTACCGGGCCAACGTGGTCGGCGGCGTGGCCCTCCTCGAAGCGGCTCGGCGGGCCGGCGTGGGGCGAGTCGTGTTCAGCTCGACCGCCGCGGTCTACGGCGTCCCGGCCGTCACCCCGATCACGGAAACCACGCCGCTCGACCCGATCAATCCGTACGGCGAGACCAAACGCACCTTCGAGGGTGCGTTGCGCTGGTACGGCAGTGCCTATGGGTTGCGCAGCATCGCCCTGCGCTACTTCAACGTGGCCGGCGCGAGTGAGCGCAACGGCGAGGACCACGACCCCGAGACGCATCTCATCCCGAACATCCTGGCGGCCGTGATGTCGGGCCGGCCGATGACCCTCTTCGGGGACGACTACCCAACACCCGACGGCACGCCGATCCGGGACTACATCCACGTCGAGGACCTGGCCGACGCTCACCTGCTGGCCCTCGAGGCCACCGGCCAGGCGCTCGCCCCGGACGGCCAACCGTCCCTGAGGATGAACCTGGGCACGGGCACCGGCTTCAGCGTCCGGGATGTGCTGAGTGCAGTCGAGGCCGTGGTGGGCGAGCCCGTGCGGCGCACGACCGGCCCGCGCCGGGCCGGCGATCCACCGATTCTCGTGGCGTCGGCCGAGCAGGCCCGGACGGTCCTGGGCTGGGCGCCCCGCCGAGGCAGCCTGGCCGAGATGATCGGCTCCGCCTGGCACTGGCGCCAGGCCCATCCGGGTGGCTACGGCCCCGACCGTTGAGCGGCCGCTTCGACGGGCTGACGGCGCTTGTCACCGGGGCCGGCAGCGCGACCGGGATCGGCTTCGCGACGGCCCGCCTGCTGGGCCGCGAGGGTGCGCGGGTGGCCATCGCCTCGACGACCGACCGGATCCATGAGCGCGTTGGCGAGCTGGCGGCCGAGGGCATTCCGGCCAGTGGCCACCTGGGCAATCTTGGTCAGGACGGGGTGGCCGAGCGGATCGTGGCCGAAGCGCTGGCGGCCCATGGCCGGCTGGACATCCTGGTCAACAGCGCCGGGATGACCGCGCTGGGCGAGCCCGAGACCGACCTGGCCCTGCTCGAAACGACCAACGCCGAGTGGGATCGGGTCATTGCCCTCAACCTCCGAACGGCGTTCAGCGCCACCCGGGCGGCCCTGCCGGCCCTCCTGGCTGTCTCGCCCGGCGGCCGGATCGTGTACGTCTCGTCGGTCACCGGGCCGCTCGTGAGCAACCCACGCTCGAGCGGCTATGCGGCGGCCAAGGCCGGCCTGACCGGACTTGCCCGGAGCCTGGCTGTGGAGCTCGGCCGGCAGGGCATCACCGTGAACTGCGTCCTGCCCGGCTGGATCGCCAGTGGCTCGCAATTGCCCGAGGAGGCGCTGGCCGGGGCTAACACGCCGGTTGGGCGGAGTGGCACCACCGACGAGGTGGCCCAGGCGATCGCCTTCCTGGCCTCGCCAGGGGCCAGCTACATCACCGGCCAGACCCTCGTGGTGGACGGGGGCAACGTCGTCCAGGAGTACAAGGGCCCCGCCGACGGCTACTACTGAGCGAGCGGCCGTATCCTTGCGTCAATGAGCCAGCCCAGCCAGGCCAATCGCGCCGAGTGGCGGCCCCAGCGATTCGGACGGGTCAACGGTCGCAAGGTGATCGACCCGCTCATCGAACCGGTGTGGGTCGGCGAGCGCGTCCTCGCCCATGTCGAGACGAGCGGCCCGCGGGTCAGCGATGGCCGGCCGTTCGTGGTGATCCTCGACGACGCGGGCAATACGATCGAGGGCTTCGCCGACATCGCTGAAGCAATCGGAGCGGCGACCCGGGCCAGCGCCCTGGTCATCGACGGCTACCTGACCGACCAGGTGGAGCACGCCGTCAACCTCCGGACTCCGTCGCTCGTGCCCATCCCCACGGTCAGCGGCCTGACCCGCCAGATGATCGTCGGGGGCAGCCGCCGGCCCGAGGCGCCCAGTCAGCTTGATCGCTCGATTCCGGTGAACCCGGCCACGCCGACCACCTTCGTCGCGGTCGATCTGCTCCTGGTCGATGACGAGGAGGTCCTGGAGGTGCCCCTGCTCGAACGCAAGCGCCTGCTGGAGAGCGTGCTCGAGGAAAGTCACCTCGTGCGGCGCGGGATCTATGTGCGGCCACCAATCGACTCGTGGCTGATGTCGTGGCGCTCGCTGGGCTTCGGGGCGATCGCCTTCAAGGCGGCCAACGGGCACTATCGGCCGGGCCACGACAACGACGGCTGGGCGATCTCCCGGATGCCCACCCGCTAGTGGTCGACACCGGGCTGAGCGCCCCCATCCGCGAGCTGGTCGACCGCCTTGGCCAGGCCGACATCATGGTCGGGATTCCCAGCTTCAAGAACGCGGCCACGATCGGCTACGTCGTGCGGGCCGCCCAGGCCGGCCTGGTCCAGTACTTCCCCGACCTGCGGCCGGTCCTGGTCAACGCCGATGCCGGTTCGCCCGATGGGACCCAGCGGGTCGTGGCCGAGACCGAGCCGCCCGAGTACATCGAGCGGATCCTGCTCGTCCGACCCACCAACCGGCTCGAGAAGGTGACCCTGACCTACCCCGAGGTCGACGGCGTCGGGGGCAAGGGTGCCGCCCTGCGGACGATCTTCGAGATGGCCGCCGCGCTCAACGTGAGCGCCCTGGTGGTGGTCGATTCGGACCTGCGCAGCATCGTGCCAGAGTGGATCGAGCTGCTGGCCGGGCCGATTCTCAAGGGCGGCTACGACTTCGTGGCTCCGCTCTACGCCCGCTACAAGTACGACGGGACGATCACCAACACAGTCACCTACCCGCTCACCCGGGCGCTATACGGCCATCGGATCCGACAACCGATCGGAGGCGACTTCGGCGTTTCCGGCGACCTGGTCCGGCACTACCTCAGCCTGGACACCTGGGATGCCGATGTAAGCCGCTTCGGGATCGACATCTGGATGACCACCGAGGCCCTGGCCGGCGGCTTTGCGGTCTGCCAGGCCCGCCTGGGGGCCAAGGTCCACGATCCCAAGGACCCCGGCTCGGACCTGGGGCCCATGTTTCGCCAGGTGGTTGGGACCATCCTGCGCCTGGCCGCCCGCAACCCCCAGCGCTGGCTGGACATCCGCGGTTCCCATGACGTGCCGGCCTACGGCTTCGAGCGGATCGTCGATCCCCCGCCGCTCGAGGTGAACAGCCTGCGCCTGGTGGCGGAGTTCCAGGCCGGCTCGATCGGGATGGCTGACACGTGGGCCCAGATGCTGGCTCCGGCCACCCTCGAAACGGACCTGGAGCTGGCTCGCGAGGCGGGCACCCGCTTCGACGATGCCAGCCGCCGGCTGGGGGTCCATGGCGGGGACACCGGGGCGGCCGGTGGCAGCGGGGCCGACGGCGGCTCCGGCCCGGGCACCCACCAGATGGCCGATTCCCTGGCCGGCTTCCACTTCCCCGACGACGTCTGGTCGCGGGTGATCTACGACCTGGTTGCCGCCGTCGGCCGGATCGAACGAAGCGTCCAGGAACCGGGCGCCAACCGGCCCTCGGCGGGCACGGCGGCGATCATCGACCGGTACGTGGCGGCCCTCGTGCCGATCTATTTCGGCCGGGTGGCCAGCTTCGTGATCGAGAACCGGGACATCACCACCGACGAGGCCGAAGAGCGGGTCGAGCGCCAGGCCCGCGAGTTCGAATTGCTCAAGCCGTACTTGGTCGAACGCTGGAACGCCGAGTGAACCGGACCCCGCTGCCGGTCCGGATCCTGATCCCGGTGGCCAACCCGGGCACCGCCGGCGAGCTCGTCCGGATCGGGGCCGCCCTGCTCGAGCCGCGAGCCGGCGAGCTGCGCGCGCTGGGCATCGTGGAAGTCCCCGAGGGGATGCCTCTGTCCGAAGGGGCGACTCGCGCCCGCCATGCCCGGCGCCTCCTCCAACGGGTCCTGGACTATGCCCCCGAGGGCATCCCCATCCACCCCCTGGTCCGGATTGCCCGACACGCCGCCGAGGGCATCATCGAGGCGGCCGCCGATGAAGAGGCCGACCTGCTGATCTTCGGCTGGGGCGGCCGGCACACGATCCATGCCAATGCCGAGACCACGCCCGAGGTCCCCGGCCGGCGGCCCCGCCAGGTCGCCGAATCGGCCGCCGTGATCTCGCCCACGATCGACCAGGTGGTCCGGGCGGCGCCCTGCGATATCGCCGTGGTCAAGCAGCGCGGTGCGACGGCGATCAAGCGAATCCTGGTCCCGGTCCGCGGTGGTCCCCACGCCGAGCTGGCCCTGACCTTCGCGGATGCCATCGGGACCTATCACGGCGCCACCGTCACGGTCCTCCACATCGTTCCG
>JBBRIV010000049.1:0-14069 GCA_038220425.1 Candidatus Limnocylindrales bacterium | reverse complement strand
CGATCCCTTTCAGGCCCCGAATTCCCGCCTGGATGAGCAGCCGATGCTCGTCTGGCCCAAAGCTCGCCAGGTTGAGCATCAACGCTTCGTCACGCCAGGTGGCCACGTCGTTGATCGTTGCGCCCAGGTGATCGGCCAGGGTCTGGCGTCGGGTGGGCGTCTCCGACACCTCGAGCAGGATGCCCGTCGTAAACACGCCTTGCTTCTCGAGGCGGTCCAGGTACACCGGCTCGATCCGGGTCAGCTCATCAATTGGCGGCACGGCGGCGATCATCCTCCGGGGTCGGTTGGTCTGTCCCGAGTATCGCTGATTCGGGCCGGGGCCGGCGCGCCGCTTGGTGGCGCCACGTGGCGGCGTGGCGCGCGGGACTGGTGCGGGGCTTCGTGTCGCCGGGCGGCGCGGCGCGGCCGGCGCGGCCCGCGGCGCGGCCCGGTCCTGACGCGGTCGCGGGTACCTGGTACATCAAATGGGCGTTTTCCCGGCGCCGACAGCCCATTTCGCCGTCAGCGCCAAGCGTGGTTAGCCGTCAGCGGCTAGGTATCGGGGTTTGTGATGTCGTTACGAGGTGCACAGCCCGCCGAATCGCAGTTTTGTTGCGCCAGGTACACACACGGGCCACGCCGCGCGCGAGGGTCGCGCCGGGACGCGACGCTCAGGGCCGCGAAATGCGCCGGGACACGAAGCTCGGGCCAATCCCCTTTCGCCGCGTCAATCCGAGTGCGAGGATAGGGCGACGGCCCAAGATCGGGCCGCTCGACCGAGGAGGGAACCTGGGTATGGCCAAGGGCGGATCGAAGACTGAACCACGGGCAGGCGACGACCAGTGGTCGGAGGCCGATTGGGCGGCACTCGAAGCGGTCGATCCGGGCATGGCCAAGGCAATCCGGGCGGGCGCCCGATTCGTCGTATTCCCCTATTGCGTCTCGCTGATTCTCGTGTCGTTCAAACGCTCGTCGGGCGTGATCTACCTCGCGCCGGGCGAGAAGACCCGGGGCTGGGAGTGGATCCTTCTTTCAGCCATCGCTGGCTGGTGGGGCGTCCCCTGGGGACCGTTCTGGACCATCCGCTCGATCAACGAGTGCCTCCACGGCGGAATCACTGTGACCGGCGCGATGATCCGCGCGCGAACGAAGCCTGTTCGGCCGGTCGCCTGAGCCTGTCGGTCTTCGGGTTCGCCGCAGGAGCCGGCGCGACGAAGGTGAGTGAAGCCCGGTGAAGATCGAGACGGCCCGGCTGTCCCTCCGTGCCTGCGCCCTTGACGTGGCGGAGGCGCTGATACGCGCCCGGCGATCAGCCGAGATCCTCCTTGGGGTCGGCTTGCCCGCGGATTGGCCCGACGAGGAACTACTCGGGCTCCTCCCCGTGTACGCGCGCCTGCTGCGCGACGATCCCCGCGAACTCGGCACGATCGAAGTCGGCTACGGGATCGCCCACGACGCTCGAAATCGAGGCTTCGCCACCTGGAAGCCGCATTTTCGCCAGCACCCGGATCGAGGGCCCTGGAAGCCGGCCGAGCCAACGACCATCCGCGTGCTCGATCACCAACCAGATTCCGCGCAGCAGCGCCGAGCACAACCAACTCCGGCGAACGCTGGCCTGATTCCGTATAGGTCGTGGTCGGGGCAAGGGTGATGGCGATGACCAGGGTGTCGCCAACTGGGTGGGTCGCCACCACCAGGGTCAGCAGCCCGTCGCCATCCACGAACGGGATGTCCGCGGTGGACAGCCCGGATCCGTCGGCAGTGGTACTCCAGCCGGACGAAGCGCCGACCGCATTTGCGAATTCCTGGAACAGGAGATCGCGGAAGGCTGGCTGAGTCGCAGCCTTCAACGGGCACAGGGCCAGCCACGTCCGGACCTGTATTTGACCGGAAACCAGCGATTGGACCTCTGGTCCCGCCGTGGCGTCGATCCGGCACGTCTTGCCGCCGGGCGTGGCCGTGATGATCGGGCCAGGCTCGAAGGTGACGGCCGCCGGCCCAGATATCGGCTCGAGGCTGACGGGCGGCGGGCCGGCCGGCGTTGGCTGATCGGTCGGTGCCGGAGAAGCCGTTGGACCAGGACTGACCAGCGCCACCTGGAGCGTTCGGCCAAGGTCGAACTGAAGCCCGGCCACGAACGCGAGAACTCCGACCACTACGGCAATGACGACTGTCCGGGGAAACGTTGGGACTGTTCGGCCGCTCACCACGGGCGTCAGCGGCACAACCCGCGATCCCGTGTCCCGGTCGTTTGGGCGATCGTCGCGGCTCGTCAAGGGGTCAGGGAACCGCCTTGGTGAACGTCACCGTCGACTTCGAGTCGTAGGGAACTGACGAAGCAATCAGGGTCGAGCCGCCGATTCTGCATACTCGTCATCGTGCGATTGTCGCCACACGTTCCTCCTGGGTGCCAACGCCCCAAACATACGCGGCGGATCCACGAAGGGCAAGGATTTCCGCCGGGCCGTGCCCAGGTTTGGGGCTGCAGGTATCCGGTACATCAAATCGGCGAATCCCGGCCCGGAATGGTCAGCCGACGGCCCGAATCACCCGTAGAACCCACCGAATTGCCTGGACGCCCACCTCGGGTAGCCGTCAGCGGCTAACGGACAACGTCCTGGCGGCCCGATCGGATCCCGGGAGCGACGATCGCCCGCCCAAACAGTCCGTTTGTTGCAGCACGTACACGCGCGGGCCGCGCTTGGCACGGAGGCCGGGTCCGCCTCAACCAGGCAGGACCGCGCCAATCAGGGCGAGTTCCTCGGCCGTTCCGCCTCGAACCCAGGCGGTGACCTCCTCGACCACCTCGAATCCCAAGCCGAGGTAGAGCGGCCGACCGTCGGGCGATGCCCACAGGATGGCGCCGTCGGGTATGTCTGCCGCGAGTGCTGCCAGGCCGGTGGTCAGCGCCGCTCGTGCAGCGCCGCGCCGTCGATGTCGGGGCGAGGTCATCATTTCCCAGACACCAACCAACCCGTCGCCCACCGTCAGCCAGGCGGTCGACGCAGCCTCTTCACCATCCCAGGCGATCCAGCAGCTGATGGTTCCGGCCCGGAGCTCGTCGAGTCCAAAGACGCGCTCGATCACGTCGGAGGCTGTCCCGTGGGCGTCGGCCAGCACCCGTCCCGCCGCAGCCAGATCATTCGGGCTCTCGGCGCGACGCACCGTGAATGGGCCAGCTTCGTTGACCGTGACTGGTACAGGCGGACGCCACATTGCCGCCTCGGTCGCCTCCATGGCGATGAAACCGGCCGCGACCAGGCAACGGCTCACCCCAGGCGCGACCGTCGGGGATACGGGCACGACCGTCGGCGCATCTACCGAGTCGATGACCGCGAGAAGTGCCTCAGCATCGGCCTCCGTGGCCGCGCCGTACAGGCAGGCGATGTTCAAGTCGAGGTTCGGTTCGCCGGTCAGGTTGGCAAACGATCGATCCGACGCCCAGCCGACAAACCCGCTGCCGCCGCTATAGAGCCGGGCCCCATGGCGCCCGAGCGTTGCCCAGAATCGAGCCGATTCCACGACGCTTTTCGGCAACCTCCTGTGGCCCCCAGCCAGCGGATCGGTGCCGGCAATTCGTCGGACTGTGCGGCCGTGTCCGTCACGGCGTCAAGTCACGGGGCCCCAGTGTGCCTGGGCGGGTATGCCGTACATCAAATCGGCTCAATTCTGGCCCGGAAGGCCAGCTGGCCAGCCGTGGATAGCCGTCAGCGGCTAACAGGCAGCGTTCTGGCCACCAGATCCGGCCCTACGAGTGGTCCTCGCTCTTCAAAACAGCGGTTTGTTGCACGAGGTACACACGCGGGCAGCGCGGGGCACAGAAATCGGACGGCCGCGCGGCCACGCGCGGCGGCCACGCGCGGCGTGCCACGGGGCCGCCCCGCCACGGCACGGGCCGCTCAGGCCTTCTTGTCGCCGAAGATCGTGTAGTGCCAGTCCTTGTCGGCCTCGCCGGTCAGCTCGATCATCACGTGCTTGACCTGGGTGTACTCCTCGAATGAGTAGCTCGACATGTCCTTGCCGAAGCCGGACTGCTTGAAGCCGCCGTGGGGCATCTCGCTGGTGACCATCAGATGGTCGTTGACCTGGACGTGGCCGAAATTCAGGAGCCGGGCGGCGTCCATCGCCCGGAAGACGTCCCGGGTCCAGATCGAGGCGGCCAGTCCGTACTTGGTGTCGTTGGCCAGCTCGATCGCCTCGGCGTCGGTATCGAACGGCAGGACGACCAGGACCGGCCCGAAGACCTCCTGCTGGACGATCTCGCTGTCCTGGGCGGCATCGGCAATCAGGGTTGGCGGATAGAAGGCGCCATCGGGGAACCCGTCGATGACCGGCCGCACACCGCCGCACACAACCGTGGCCCCGGCCGCCACCGCTCGCTGGACGAAGCCATCCACCCTGTCCACCTGGGCGGTGCTGATCAGGGTCCCGAGATCCGTGGATGGATCGAACGGATCCCCTACCCGGACCGCCTCGAAGAGCTCCTTCGTGCGGGCCAGGAATAGCCCGTACAGACTCCGGTGGACGTACGCCCGGGTCGCCGCGGTGCAATCCTGGCCGCCGTTGGTCAGAGCTCCGGCGGTGGCGCCACGGGCGGCAGCCTCGAGATCCGCGTCGGCCGACACGATGAACGGGGCCTTGCCGCCCAGCTCCAGGTGGACCCGCTTGACGTTGCCGGCGGCCAGGGCCTGGATCTTCTTGCCCGTCTCGGAATCGCCGGTCAGGCTGATCAGGTCAACGTCGGGGTGGGCGGCCAGCGCAGCGCCAACCACATCGCCCCGGCCCGTGACGACGTTCAGGACGCCGTCTGGGAGGCCTGCCTCGCGGGCAAGCTCGGCCAGCCGGACCGTGGTCAGGGGCGTCGCCGACGCCGGCTTCAGGACCACCGAGTTGCCGGCCGCCAGGGCCGGTCCGATCTTCCAGATGGCCATCCACATCGGGTAGTTCCAGGGCGCCACCTGGGCGCATACGCCGATCGGCTCGCGCCGGACCATGCTCGTGTGCGAGCCGCTGTACTCGGCCGCGGCCTTGCCTTCGAGGTGCCGGATCTGGGTCGCAAAGAAGCGCAGGTTGTCCGAGGCGAAGGCAAAGTCAGACTCGCGCCGGAGCTTGTATGACGTGCCGGTCTGGAGCGTTTCGAGGTGGGCCAGCTCGTCGGCATGCTCGTCGAGCAGGTCACCCAGGCGGTTCATGATCGCAACCCGGGCGGGCATCAGCATGTTCCGCCAGCGACCGTCGCGGAAGGACGCCCGGGCGGCGGCCACGGCCCGGTCGACGTCGGCGACCGCCCCGGCCGGGACGCGCCCGACCAGCTCGGTCGTGGCCGGGTTATGGACCTCCAGCCACGTTCCATCGGACGACTCGGTGGGACGTCCGTCGATGAACATCGGGAAGTCGCGGGCAATCGCGATGGCCATCGTGGGCCTCCTGAAACGGGCTCCAGCTGGGCGCGGGCCCGGGTTCGAGTCTACCCCAGGCCCCGGGCCCGTTCGACTTCGACCAGCTGCCGGGCGAAGCCCTGGTAGGCCAGGTCGTCGAGTGGCGGGTTGATCAGGCCACCCCGAGCATCGCGAAACGCCCGTTCGAGACGCCCCGACAGGAAGCCCGGGCCGCCGGCAATTCGGAGCGCCTCATCGGTCGCTCCGACGGCGGCATTCGTGGCGGTCAGCTTGGCCAGGCTGAGCTCGGGCAGGAGCGCCGCCCGCTCAGCTGGGATTGCCGTGGCCCACTTCCGGGCAGCTTGCTCAAGGACCACCCGGGCCACCCGCAACTGGGCGTCGATGCGGCCCAGCCGGACCCCGATCGTGGGCAGGTCGGCCAACGCACTGGATCCTTCGCCGGGGCGCCGGTCGATTGCCCAGCGGACAACGTCCCGTCGGGCACCCTCCCCCACCCCCAGGTAGACGGCGCCGATCGCCGCCCCGAACCAGGCACCCGGAGCTGGTCCACGCGGATCGGCAACGCCCGGCTGGCGGATCCCGATCAGGCGGTCGGCGGGGACGAAGACATCGTCCAGGCGCAGCCGCCCGGAGGCCGACCCGCGCATCCCGAGCGCGTCAAAGCCGGGCAGCCGCTCGACGCCCGGCGCGTCCAGCTCGACCACGAAATTGCCGATCCGGGGCGTGTCCGATTCATCCGGCAGAACCACGGCGGTCACGAACGCCGCCCGGAGGGCCGGCAGCCAGGTGGTCCACGTTTTCTCGCCGGTCAGCCGGAAACCGTCATCCACGCTCGTTGCGGCGGTCGCCGGCAGGCCACCCCGAGCGGGACTGCCGCTGCCTTCCTCGGTGGCCGCCGAATTGAGCAATCCGCCGTCCACGACCAGGCGCTCAACCCAGTGGCGCAGCCCGGCTGGCCAGCCCTCGGACTCCACCAGCCCACCAACGACGTGGGTATGCATCGCGAAGCCGAGCGCCGCTGAGCCGCTGACGGCGCCCAGGCCCGACAGGACCTCGACCGCCTCGACAATCCCACCGCCGAGCCCGCCCGACGCAACGGGCAGGCACAAGAGGTGGAGTCCGCCTGACACGAGCGCCGCCGGCACCGCCGGGCTGTAGGTATCGCCCGGATCGATCGCCTCGATCGCGGCCACCGCCTGGGCAAGGCGGTCAGCGATGCTGGTCATCCCGGCGCCGCCAGGCGCGCAGCTTCCTCGCGCAGGAGATCCCAAGCCCGGGCGATGTGGCGTTCGTCGGTGCGCAGGTTGCCGATGGCCATGCGGATCGTGAACCGGCCGGCGAGGCGGGTGTGCGACAGGAAGACCTCCCCCGTCCGATTGACCGCGGCCATCAGTTCGCTGTTCAGCTCGTCGAGATCTGCTTCGTCGAGCGAGCTCCGTCCAGTCGTGACCGGCCGAAAGCGGAAGCAGACCGTCGAAAACGGCACCGGTGCGAGGCGCTCCCAGTCTGGATCGGCATCAACCCAGGCGCCAAACTCGGCCGCCATCGCCAGGTGATGGAGGATCCTGGCCCGGAGCCCCGCCAAGCCGAACGTTCTCACCAGGATCCACAGCTTCAGGGCCCGAAAGCGCCGGCCGAGCTGGGGCTGGTATTCGGTGTAGTCGCGAATTGGTCCGTCTCGGTCGAGCGTCCGGAGGTATTCGGGCTGGAGGCTGAAGGCGGCCCGGAGCTGATCCATCCTGCGACTGAGGAGCAGCGACGCGTCCAACGGCGTGAACAGCCACTTGTGGGGGTTGACCACGATCGAGTCGGCCAGCTCCCAGCCGCGGAACGGGGCGCGCAGGTCGGGGATCAGGGCCACCGGTCCGGCGTAGGCCGCGTCGACGTGCAGCCACAGCCCTTCGGCCGCGGCGATCGCCGCGATTGCCCCAACCGGATCGACCGAGGTGGACGAGGTGGTCCCAATCGTGGCCACGATCGCCAGCGGAACCCGGCCGGCGGCTCGATCCTCGGCGATCGCCGTCGCGAGCGCCTGGGCGTCCATCTCGAAGCGCTCGTTGACCGCGATCTTGCGCAGGCTGGCCCGGCCCAGGCCCAGTGTCATGCAGGCCTTCTCGATGGATGAATGGGCCTCGGCCGAGGCATAGACCCGGACACCCCCGACCAGGCCGGGCCGGCCAGCCAGGCCCTCGGCAGCCACGTCCAGGCCGGCAGCCTCCCGGGCGGCGGCCAGGGCGATGAGGGTCGAGCTGGAGGCCGTATCGGTGAGCAGTCCATCGAAGGTTGGCGGCAGGCCCAGTCCCTGCCGGAGCCAGTCAACAACCACCCCTTCGAGCTCGGTCCCAATTGGCGATGTCCGCCACAGCATCGCGTTCTGGCCGAGCACGGCGGTCAGCATCTCGCCCAGTACGCCCGGGCCCGACGCGGTCGTCCCGAAGTAGGCCAGGAAGCCCGGATGCTGCCAGTGGGTGGCGTTCGGTGGGACGAGCGCCTCGTAGTCGGCCAGGATCCGGCTGATCGCCTCGGGCTGCTCGGGTGGCGCCTGTGGGAACTGCGGCCGGATCGAGCCGGGCTCGATGGCCGGGAAAACCGGGTAGCCCTCAACTTGGTCGAGGTAGTCGGCCATCAGGTCGGCCACGCGGTGGGCGGCGGCCCGGAACGTCGCCGAGTCAAGGTCGACCAGACCAGCTACGCCCACGGTGTCGAGGGGATCGGAAGCCATAGTTCGAGTCTATCGGACCCTAGAACGACGGCGCGCTGTCCTCGCTGTCGGGGTCTCCGCCGCCGATCGCCGCGCGATGCTCCAGGGCGACGCCGACAAGCAGCGCCTGGACAACCACGCCGCCAATCGCCGCGAACTGGTTGACGTAGAAGGCGACCAGCGCCAGCACAGTCAGCGAGATCACGGAGCCGGTCAGCCCCACCCGGACTGCCCGCGTGTCATCGCCGGCGACGAGCAGGATGGTTGCCGCGATGAACAGGCCACCGGCCACGGCCGACACAAGGGCATGGACATCCAGCCAGAGCGGGTTGCCGTTGATCAGCTGCTGAGCGGCCGCCGTCGTGATCAACGCGTCGAACGGCGTATGGACCGAGATGGCCAGGCCCATCACGCCGGCCGATTCAAGCAGGGCGACCGCGCCGCTGCCGATGTAGCCGGCGATCAGGATCGGGCGGAGGTGCTTCCAGCGCGAAGGCGATCCAGGCACCGGCAGGAGCGACTCCCCGAAGCGGTCCCGGACGATGAGCAGGAGGACCACGGAGAGCATGAACACCGTGTAGATGATCGGCGCCGCGATCGGGAAGAAGTAGTCGTTGTTGCTCGTGATGAACTTGCCCACCTCGTCGATGAACAGGCCGATTCCGGCGCCGATCAGGATCGCGCCAGCGTCGGTCGCCCGGTCGTCGGCCGAGATCAGCGCGATCAGTCCGCCGGCGAATAGGAGCGCACCCCCGATCAGGACATGGGCGATGTGAAACTCGCCCGAGCCAATCGTGGGATAGCCCGTGGCGCCCAGGAACGCCCGGGTGACCACGACCGACACGCCGAAGCTGGCCACCACCAGCAACAGCCGACGGTCCGCTCCCGGTTGAAGCCGGGTCGGCGTCCAGCGCCCCCTGGGCACGGCCACGGATCCTCCTCGCTGACGCTGTGGAAGGCTGACGATCGCGAGACGCTGGACCGATGGTACGACCACCGCCGATACACTCAACGCGATGGCTTCTGCGCAGTCCGCCGACCCCCGCTACCAGCGCCTGCTGCGACGGGCATTCCGGCTCGAATACATCACGATCGTGTGGAACACGCTCGAGGGGGTCGTGGCGATCGCAGCCGGCATTAGTGCCAGCTCGGTGGCCCTCGTGGCCTTTGGTCTCGATTCGTCGGTGGAGGTCTTTGCCTCGCTCGTCGTGGTCTGGGAGTTGCGCGGGTCGGATCGGAGCGGAGAGAAGCGGGCGCTCCGGCTGATCGGCGTGGGCTACATCGTGGTCGGGGTCTACGTCGCGTGGGACACCGTGACCTCGATCCTGGGCGCCCATCGGCCGGATGCGTCGCCGGTCGGGATCGTCTTCCTGGCCGGAACGGTTGGGGTGATGGTCGCGCTGGGGATCAGCAAACTCCATACCGGGCGGGCAATGGACAGCCCCACGGTGGAGGCCGACGGGCGATTCAGCCTGATCGACGGTGCCCTGGCCGGGGCCGTCCTGGTCGGCCTGCTGCTCACCGCCCTGCTGGGCTGGTGGTGGGCCGACGCCGTGCTGGCCGGCCTCATCGCGGTCCTCGCCCTGCGCGAAGGGATCGAGGCGTGGCTCAACCACGACGAAGCCCAGCCCGGAGGCCTCTAGCCTCAGCGAAGCCGTTCCTGGCAAGGCACGAATGATTGCCGTCGCAACCGGACGATCGGGCTATTCCGATGCCAACCGCGGACATGGCACGGTGCGCCAAGGCAACGAGACCGACGACCGCCCCCGGCGTCGGCAGGGTTGCTCAGCTCAGTGGAGTCTTTACCCGATGCGTCGTCTTCTCGCCGCTCTGATCCTGGGCGCCCTCATGGTCTTCCCCTTCGCGCTGCCGGTTGGTGCCGAAGTTTCTGTCGCCAGCACCGAGCTGGCCGGACACGCCCTGCCGAGCCACGGCTCAACGACCGCTGGGGCGATCATCAGCCCGAGCCAGGTCCTGGGTTCGAGCAGCGTCCAGGGCAGCAATGGCGTCCTGGCGACGACCGACGGCCAGGGTGCGATCACGATCAGCGCCCCCGCTTCGGCAACCGCCTGGCGTGCCCGGGCAGGTCGCGCCAACCGCTACGTCGAAGTGTTCGTCCAGCGGGTGGGCCGCCAGTGGCGCGGCTGGATCCAGTGGGAGCATCGCGTGACCGGCGGCTTGCACGTTGACCGACGGCTGCTGATCAGCTCATTCCTGGGCCAAACGGCCGATGCGATCGGCGGCTGCGACACGGTGATCAGCATGTGCGCCGTCTCGTTCCGGACCCACCTGCCTACCGCGACCCAGCCCTACTTCCGCTTCTTCTTCACCGCGACGAACGGTCAACCGGGTCCCCGGATCGCCGGTACGGGGGCGGCCTGGATCGTGGTCCACGGGCGCCGAACGTGGGTCAGTGGCGGCGACTTCTGGCTGAACTGAGCCGGGCCCACTGGCTGGCGCCCGCTAGGATGGACGGATGCCGCGCTACGGTCCTGCCGATTCGCTGAAATCGCCGCGCTTTACCGGACCGTCGACGTTCGCCCGCCTGCCCCACGTGGTTGATCTCGCCGACGTCGACCTGGCCGTCGTCGGCGTGCCCTTCGACACCGGGGTCTCGTACCGGGTGGGCGGCCGGTTCGGTCCGGCGGCTGTGCGCGATGCCTCGATGATGCTCCGGCCGTTCAACCCGAACCTGGTCGTGGCCCCGTTCGACGTGCTGTCCTGCGTCGACCATGGGGATATCGCGATCGTGCCCGGCTACATCGAGCCGAGCTATGCGGCGATCGAGACGGCCGTGGCCTCGATCGTCACTGCGGGGGTCGTGCCCCTGTTGATCGGCGGTGACCACGCCTGCACGCTCGCTCACCTGCGCGCCGCTGCTGCCTCCGGGCCCGTGGCCGTGATCGACTTCGACGCCCACACCGACGCCTGGGACAGCTACTTTGGCCAGAAGTACAACCACGGGACGTGGATGCGCCGGGCCATCGAGGAGGGCCTGGTGGACGTCGGGCACTCGATGGAGGTCGGGCTGCGGGGTTCGCTCTACGGCCCCAATGACTGGCTGGTGTTGCGTTCCGAGCTGGGCCTCGACTACCTGACCACCGAGGACGTCCTGGCCCTCGGAGCGGCGGCCACGGCCGACCAGATCCGGCAGCGGGTGGGCGACCGGCCAACGTGGCTGACCTTCGACATCGACGTGGTTGATCCCGCCTTCGCACCCGGCACCGGGACCCCCGAGCCGGGCGGCCTGTCGGCCCATGACGCCCTGGCGATCGTGCGCCGCCTGACCGGGATCGACTTCCGGGGGTTCGACGTGGTCGAAGTCATCCCCACCTATGACCCAGCCGGCCAGACGGCCTTCCTGGCGGCCAACCTGGCTTACGAGATGCTGTCCCTCGTCGCGCTCGGCCGGGCGTGACCGCTTCTTCGGATCGGGCCTCGACCGGGGCCGGGTTTGGCTGGCCGGCCGGCGTACGGGCCGCGGCCTGTTTCACCTTCGATGTCGACGCCGAGAGCGCCATCCTGGCCGCGGATCCAGCCTCGGCTGGGCGTCGCTCGGTCATGAGCCACCAGGCGTACGGACCGCGGACCGGCGTCCCGCGCCTCCTTGATGTGCTCGACCGGACGGGCATCCGGGCCACCTTCTTCGTGCCGGGCTTCACGGCCGAACGCTGGCCGTCGACGATTCGGAGCATTCGCGAAGCCGGCCACGAGATCGCCCACCACGGCTACCTGCACGAGTCGGTCGCGGGCCTGTCGCCGGCTGCCGAGGAGGCGGTCCTGGTCCGCGGGCTGGCCGCCCTCGATGCGGCGACCGGCGTGGTGCCGAGCGGCTGGCGGGCGCCGATGTGGGAAGCCAGCTGGTCTTCGGCCGAAGTCCTCAGGCGGCACGGGTTCCGCTACGACTCGAGCCTCATGGACGGGGATCGGCCCTACCTCCTGTCTGCCGGGAAGGGCGAATCGATCGTGGAGCTGCCCATTCACTGGAGCCTCGACGACTGGGAACCGTACGTCTACCTGCCCGACCTGTCCGGTTCCGGGGCGATTGCCAGCCCGACCGAGGTGGCGGCTCGCTGGGCCCTGGAGCTGGAGGCGATGGCCGCCGCGGGTGGACTGTTCAACCTCACGAACCACCCGTTCGTGTCGGGTCGTCCTTCCCGGGCCAACGCCCTGGAGGGCCTGATCCGACGTGCCCAGGCGATCGAGGGCCTGTGGATCACGACCTGTGATGAGGTTGCCCGATGGGTTGAGGCCCTGCCCCTCGCCCCGGTTGACGATCAGCGCCCGGTGGTCGGCGCCGACTGAGCCCCGCTAGACAGCAAGAACCCCGCCCGATGTGCTCGAGCGGGGTTCCGGTTGCGCGGGGTGGACGGGGTCGGCTCAGGCCGGAACGGAACTCGGCGAGCTGCGCTCGAGGATCCAGTAGGCCGCCGCGGCCACGACGAACCCGATGACGTAGGCGATGTCGGCGCCGCCCAGGTTGGTGGCCATGAACCCGACGATCACGCTGGCATTCATGAATGGAATCGATACGACGAACCCCACGACCAACGCGATCAGGGCATTCCGACCGGAAGGCAGCAGGCTGAAGTCCGAGACGTGCTCTGCCCCGGCCGGCGAGTGCTTGCGCAGCTGCCAGTCCACGAGGACGATCGCCGCCCACGGGCCGATCCAGTAGGTGATGAACAGCAGGTAGTTCTCGAACGTGTTGTTGAAGTTGGCCTGGTAGAGCCAGAGGGTGGCGATGTAGCTCAAGACACCCACGATCAGCGCCGAGACCGGCCGCCAGACCTTGACCCCGGCCGCCAGCAGCGACAGGGAGCCCGAATAGTCATTCATCGCGTTAACCGCGACGGTGCCGAAGAAGATCGCGATCATGGCCACGGCGCTGATCAGGCCACCACCCAGCAGGGCGTCGATCTGGTGGACCGGATCGGCTGTTCCATTGGTCACGGCCCCGAAGACGGCCAACCCGAGGAGTTCGATCCACAGCGCCGAGATCGCGATCCCCAGGAAGGCGAAGAGGGCGACCCGCGAGGTCGGCGTCGAGGACGGCAGGTAGCGCGAGTAGTCAGATGCGTAGAGCGCCCAACCGAGATTGAAGCTGCCCACGATCGTCGTCCCCAGGATGAACGTGCCCAGCGTCTCGCCGGTGCCACTCATCCCGAAGTTCGCCTTCGGCAGCAGGGCGACCGTGACGATCGCGAACAGGATGGCCAGGCCGATCGAGGCGTACCGCTCGAAGGTGTGGATGGCCTCGTAGCCGACGACGCTCAGGGCTGCCTGGCAGATCACCACGATCAGCAGGCCGACCGGGAACGGGATGGCATTGCCGGTGAGGACCTGGATGGCATAGGCGCCGAAGAACGCGTTGATCGCGTCCCACGCGATCGTGCTCACCCAGTTGATCAGGCCAGGCACGACGATGCTCTTCCCGAACGACAGCCGGGTGATGGGCATCTGGCCCAGGCCCAGCTTGGGTCCCATCGTTCCGAGGATTGCGACGACCGCTCCGCCGATCACGTTGCCAACGATGATCGCCAGGAGGCCACTGACGAACCCCAGGCCCAGGATGGCCATCAGCGCACCCAGCGCAAACGCCGCCGGGACGAGGTTCGGGGTAAACCAGACCGTGAACAGGCGATAGACCGAGCCGTATCGAGCGGTCGTCGGGATCGGTTCGATCCCGTGGCCCTCGATGGTCATGTCGCCTTCGCCCTTGGGCATCGTGTCGCGGGTCAGCGCTTCGACCACCATGCTGTTCAGCCCTCCTCCTTCGTATAGCTCACCGGCTCATCCCCGCCCGCGGCATGGATGATCGAGTGAGATGGCTCCGTCTCGGCGACGACCCGGCCCAGGCGGACGACCCACCGGGCGGCGGGTCGGAGACGGATTGCCTCCGCCTCATCCTCGCAATCGAGGACGATGAAATTGGCCGGTTTACCCTCCTCTACGCCGTATTCGACCTCGGCCGCCCGGGCGGCGTT
>JBBRIV010000048.1:0-14284 GCA_038220425.1 Candidatus Limnocylindrales bacterium | reverse complement strand
GAATCGCATTCTTGTTGACCGTGATCCCGATCTCGTCCAGGAGTCGCTCGGCCTCCCGACCGGTGACGCCCAGCGGCGTCACGTCGACGAGGACCATGTGGTTGTCCGTGCCGCCGGTCATCAACCGGGCGCCCAGCGACTGGAGCGTCTCGCCCATGACCCGGGCGTTGTTGATCACCTGGCCCTGGTAGTCGCGGAACTCCTGGGTCTGGGCCAGCTTCAGGGCGATGGCCTTGCCGGCGATCACGTGCATGAGCGGGCCGCCCTGGACCCCGGGGAAGACGCTCCGATCAATGGTCGCGGCCAGGTTCGGCTTGACCATCGGATAGTTCGCCGGGTCCACGCTCGCGGGCAATTCCGTGCGGCTGAAGATCATCCCGCCCCGGGCGCCGCGCAGGGTCTTGTGGTTGGTGGTCGTGACCACGTCGGCATGCGGGAACGGGCTGGGGTGAAGACCGGCCGCCACGAGGCCGGCGATATGGGCCATGTCCACCCAGAGCAGGGAACCCACCGAGTGGGCGATGTCGGCCATCCGCTGAAAATCGATGATCCGGGGGTAGGCCGAGGCACCCCCGATGATCAGCTTGGGCCGGACTTCGCGGGCCTGCGCCTCGAGGGCGTCGTAGTCGATCCGCTGGTTGTCCTCGCGAACTCCGTAGGCGTGGATCTCGAAGAAGCGCCCACTGAAGTTGAGGGCCATCCCGTGGGTGAGGTGGCCGCCGTGGGCCAGGTTCATGCCCAGGACGCGGTCGCCCGGATTGACCGTGCTCAGGTAGGCGGCCATGTTCGCCTGGGCGCCGGAATGGGGCTGGACGTTGACGTGCTCGGCGCCTGGGAACAATTCGAGGGCCCGGTCCTGGGCGAGCCGCTCGACCACGTCGACGTACTCGCAGCCGCCGTAGTAGCGCTTGCCCGGCAGACCCTCGGCGTACTTGTTGGTGAGCCACGAGCCCTGCGCCTCGAGAACCGCCTTGAACACGTAGTTCTCGCTGGCAATCAGCTCGATCTTGTCGTGCTGGCGATGCCGCTCAAGCTCCATCGCCGCCCAAACATCGGGATCGACCTCGGCAATCGAGGCCCACCCGAGGCCGGTTGTCTGGCTGACGGTCATTGCGGGACTCCTCGAGGTGCTCTCATGGCAATCGACGGCGCGCTGCCCATCTTCCCACGCCCGACCAACGGCGGCGGCGCCCGGGGCCCGGGAGCGCCTATGCGTCCGGTTCGTCCCCGTCCCACTCTTCGAGCAGGCCGCCCGACTCCTCGCCGGGCAACCCGGTGGGGGACATCCGGCCTTCGCGGGCGGCAGCGACGATCTCGGCGATCCGGGCGGCCGGGATTGCGCCCTCGCGCAGGATCCCGGTTTCCCAGTCGTCGCAGCGAACGACCGTGGACGCCACGCCGCCCGCCGCAACGCCGCCGTCCAGGATCAGCTCAAGCGACCCACCCAGGCTCGCCAGGACGGACGCCGCACTGACCGAATCGGCCGCGCCGGACAGGTTCGCGGACGTCACCGGCAAGGGGCCGAGTGCCCGGGCCAGCGCCCTCGGAGCACCATGGCCGGGCAATCTCAGGCCAATGGTCGAGCCGCCGGCGGTGAGCACGGCGGGCAGCCGTGCCTCGTCGCGCCAATTGACCACCAGGGTCAGGCCACCCGGCCAGCAGGCAGCGGCCAGGGCCCGGGCGGCGGGACCGAAGACGCCGGTCCGCTCGGCCTGGCCGATGTCCGCGACGAGCAGCACGATCGCCTTGTCCAGCGGCCGCTGCTTGGCAGCGAACAGCCGCTCGAGGCCGTCGGGCGCGTCGAGGGCGACGCCCACCCCGTAGACCGTGTCCGTGGGCAGGCCGACCAGCCCGCCCCGGCGCAGGACGTCGATCGCCTCGGCCCGGCCGGCCGTATCGTCGCGCACGACCCGGGCGGTCATGGCCGGCGCTCGAAGCGGGCCACGTTGGCGGCGCCGGCCAGGCCGGGCAGGACGAGTGCTTCGATCACCTGCGCGGCACCTTCCACCTCGAGGGGCGGGGCCAGGTAGCGAGCGGCCGCCTGGACCTCGGGTGGCGAACTGGGCATGGCCACCCCGTGGCCCACCCCCTCGATCATCTCCAGGTCGTTGAACTGGTCGCCGATCGCCATCGTCTGCTCCAGCGGAATCCCATAGCGGCGGGCCAGCCAACGGACGGCCTGGCCCTTCGAGACGCCCGGTGCCAGGAACTCGAGGAACTCAGGGTGGCTCACGGTCACCGACGCCCGGCCGGCGAAATGGGCCCGGGCCTCGGGCAGGATCTGGGTCGGCAGCGGCGCGTCGGCCACGGCCAGGATCTTGGTGACCGGCCGCTTGAGCCAGGCCATCAGGTCGGGCACGATCTCGGCCCGCGCCCCGAGGAAGGCCGAGTAGTCATCCCCGCGCGGATCGCCTTCGGGCAGGACGAAGCGCTCGAGATGATTGACGTGGGCAGCCAGGCCATGCTCGGCGGACCAGGCCAGCGCCTCGCGGGCTGCCGCAGCGGGCAGGGGCCGATGGAAGAGCAGCTTGCCGAGCGGCGCGTCAGGCGCGGACATCGCCCGGATCAGGCCACCCTGGTAGGCAATCAGGGGGGCGTTGAGGCCCAGCGTCTCGGCAAAGGGACGGGCACTGCGGGCCATCCGGCCGGTCGCGATCGACATCTGGACGCCCATCGCGATCGCTGCCCGGGCGGCAGCGATCGTCCGCGGCCCCAGGACCAGGTCGGGCCCAACCAGCGTCCCATCAAGGTCGCTGGCGATGAGCAGGATCGGGAAGCGCGCCTCCATCAGCCGGCGCCAGAGCCCGAAGCAGGCGCGGCGCCGGCGGCCGCTGCCGGGGCGGCGGTCCGCTCGATCCAGGCGACCCGGTCGAGGCCGGCCAGGTCGGGCACGATCGTCGCCTGCCAGCCGGGTGCCAGCTCGACCGTCGCGGCCGTCACTGCCGGCCCCTGGTCCCAGCCAATCTCAAGAAACGCCGCGCCGCCCGGGCGCAGGACCCGGGGCAGCTGGGCCAGCAGCAACCGGATCAGAGCCAGGCCATCGGGCCCGCCATCGAGCGCCATCACCGGCTCGAACGAGGCCGCGACCGGCAACCCGGCAATGTCAGCCGTTGGGACGTAGGGCAGGTTCGCCGCCACGATCTCGAACAGGGTTGCGTCCCACGGCACCAGGTCGCCCAGCTGGAACTGGATCCGATCGGCCACGCCGTGGCCCACGGCGTTCTCACGGGCCAGCTGCAGGGCATCGGGCGACGTATCGCTGGCGATCAAGCTCACCTCGTCGACCATCCGGCGCCGGCGCAGCTCGGCGGCCACGGCCACGGCGATCGTGCCGGCGCCCGTACCCACGTCAATCACGCGCAAGACCGGCGTCCCCTCGGGCCGCGGCGCTGCAGTCAGCCGCTCGACGATGGCCGCCACCACCAGGTCCACCAGGACCTCGGTCTCGGGTCGGGGAATCAGGGCCCGGGCGTCGGTCGACAGGGCCAGGCCGTGAAACTCCTTGAACCCCCGGATGTAGGCGACCGGCTCGCCGGCGATCCGGCGGATGAGTGCCGCCTCGAAGGCCGCGCCGGCGTCGGCGCCGACCGGAGCGTCGGAATGGGCGATCAGGGCTGTCCGGTCAACCCGCAGGGCATGACCCAGGAGCAGCTCGGCGTCGAGTCGAGGACTGTCCGAGCCGGCCATCCGCAGCCGTTCGATCCCGGCGTGGAGCAGAAACCCAACGGTGACCGCGGTCACGCCTCGGCGGTCTCGACGACCGACTGGAGGCGATCGGCCTGATCGGTCGTGATCAGGATGTCGATCATGGGATCCAGGTCGCCGTCCAGGATCCCGGGCAGGTTCGACCAGTTCTGGTTGACCCGGTGGTCGGACACTCGATCCTGCGAGAAGTTGTAGGTCCGGATCTTGTCGGAACGATCGCCGGCCCCAACCATCGAGCGGCGAGCCGTGGAGTTCAGGGCCAGTTGCTTCTGCTTCTCGTCATCCTGGAGGCGGGCGCGCAGGACGGACAGGGCCTTGGCCTTGTTCTTGTGCTGGCTCTTCTCGTCCTGGATCTCGACCACCCGGCCCGACGGGATATGGGTGATCCGGACCGCCGAGTCGGTCGTGTTGACCGACTGGCCACCGGGGCCGGACGAACGCTTGACTTCGATCCGCAGGTCGCGGTCTTCGTCGATCTCGATCTCGGTGGGCTCAACCTTGGGCAGGACGACGACCGTCGCGGTGGAAGTGTGGGTCCGGCCCGACGACTCGGTGGCCGGAATGCGCTGGACGCGGTGGGTGCCACCTTCGAACTTCAGGCGGCTGTAGGCCCCGTCGCCGGAGATGTCCACGATGACTTCCTTGATCCCGCCGATCCCGTTCTCGTTCTGGAGCAGGATCTCGGCCGCATAGCGATGGCGCTCGGCGTAGCGCAGGTACATCCGGAGCAGCTCGCGGGCAAAGAGGGCCGCCTCGTCACCGCCGGCACCCTGGCGGATCTCGAGGATCACGTCCTTCTCGTCGGATGGATCGCGCGGCAGAAGGAGGACCTTGAGCGCGGCGACCAGGACCTCTTCCTTCGTCTCGAGCCGGTCGACCTCGTCGCGGGCCATCGTGCGCAGCTCGTCGTCGGTCTCGGAATCGCGCATCTCGCGGGCACCGGCGAGCTCGGTGGTGGTCTCGATCAGCTCGCGGTAGGCGGTAACCACGGGTTCCAGCCGGCTGAGCTCCTTGCCCAGGCGTCGGATCGTGGCCACGTCGGTCGAGGATTCGGGCAGCGACGCCTCAGCCTGGAGCTCGTCGTACTGGTGAGCAACCGCCTCCACCTTGGCCAGCAGGTTGGCGTCGCTCATCCGGCCGGGACCTTGGCCGGGCTGGGCGGGAGCGGAGCCCGGGCGAACTCGGCACTGCCGTCGGGCAACGTCTCGCCGTCGGCCAGGATGGCCTGCTCCATCGAAACGATGGCGACCTCGATCATGTCGTCGGTGGGCTGCTTGGTGGTGATCTTCTGGACCAGGATCCCGGGGTACATCACGACCTTGATCAACGGGTTGGTCCGATGCCGGCCACCAATCCGAAGGAGCTCGTAGCCCACCGCGGCGATGACCGGAATGAGCACGATCCGGGCGCCGATCATGACCACGACCGATTGGCGCCCGACCAGGCTGAAGGCCACGATCGAGAGGGCAATGACGATGACCAGGAACTCCGTGCCGCAGCGCGGGTGAGCGGTGGGGTAGCGCCGGACGGCAGCGGTCGTCAGCGGGTCGCCGGCCTCGAGGGCGTGGATCGTCATGTGCTCGGCGCCGTGGTACTGGAAGACCCGCTGGACATCGGGCGCCCGGCCGATCACGAGCAGGTAGCCCACGAAGATCAGGACCCGGACCAGCCCCTCGACCAGGTGCTGGGCAATCCCGTTGTCGACGTTGCTCGTGGCGATCGAGGCGATGAACAGGGGCAGCAGGAAGAAGATTCCGACACCCGCGACGAGGGTCACCCCGAGCATCAGGGCGACGGCGCCCTTGCCCAGCTCGACGCCTTCCTCGGACGCGGCCAGCGACGCGCTGCGAACCAGCCAGCGCGAACCGACGATGAGCGTCTCGTACAGGACGATCAGGCCACGAACGCCCGGCAGGCGCGCCCAGCTGCTGCCGTGGAAGCCCGAATCGAGGCGCTCTTCGGCCCACACGATCGAGCCGCTCGGTGCCCGGAACGCGACCGCAATCGCGTCGCGACCGCGCATGAGGACGCCCTCGATGAGGGCCTGACCGCCGTAGGTGAACCTGGGCATGGCGCTCAGTCTACCGGTCCGGTTGAGCCCGGCGGGGTCGCGGCCCAGGACGGGGGTCGTGCCGGGTCGTGGGGCGGGTTCGGCGGGCGGCGGCGCGCTTCGCGGTTCGTGTCGCGGGTCCTGGTGTGGCGCGCTGCCAGGTCCCGGGGCCTCCGGACATCACGACTAACCTTAGGCGACCCGCCCAGGTGGGTTGAGAGGCCTGGATCCGGGCCCCGACCGCCGATTTATCGCGGCTACCGATGAAACGGGTCGCGGGAGGCGTCTGCGGCCCACAATCGACCCTCGATCGGTCCAGGAGCGCGCCGTCTAAGGTTAGTCGTGATATCGGAGCCGCCAAGGAGCTTGGTCCGGTTGAGCCCGGCGGGTTCGCGACCCAGTCAGGCTCGCTATTGACTAGGCGCGGACCTGGCGCTCCATGCGCTTCTGGAAGCGCTCGACCTGGCCGGCGGTGTCGATGATCGTCTGCTTGCCCGTGTAGAACGGATGGCAGTTGGCACAGACATCAACGCGCAGCTCTTCGCGGGTGGACCCGATGGTGTACTCCGTGGCGCACGAGCCACAGACAACATGGGCCTGGTAGTACTTGGGATGGATCTTGGGCTTCAATTGACTCTCCTCCGACGCCTTCCGAGCGGGAACATACCCGCCGGTGGTCGCCGGCTATCCGGACTGGAACTAGGCCTCGACCGCGACCGGTGAGGCTGCCGCGGGCGAGACTGGCTCGACGCGGATGCGCTTCTTGTGCTTGGTCTGGTGCTCGAAATGGACCTTGCCGGTCACCGTGGCGAAGACCGTGTAGTCCTTGCCCAGCCCGGTTCCGGTGCCGGACAGGAAGGTCATCCCGCGCTGACGAACGATGATCGAGCCGGCCGGCACGAGCTGGCCATCGCCAACCTTCACGCCGAGTCGCTGACCGGCGCTGTCGCGCCCGTTCTTGGAGCTGGAACCTGCCTTCTTGTGGGCCATGTGGCTACGTGTCCTTCTTGGTGGTCGACTTCGGAGCCGGCTTGGCGGCGGCCTTGGTCGGTGCCTTCGTCGTGGCCTTGGCAGCCGGCTTGGCGGCGGGCTTCGGCGCTGCCTTGGCCGCGGGCTTCTTCGCGTCAGTCTTGGTCTCGGTCTTGGCTTCCACCTTGGGCGCGTTCTGGGCCGCGAGCTTGGCGGCCAGCTTGGCGTCCTCGGCGGCCTGGCGCTTGGCACCCTCTTCCAGGCGCTGGCGCTCGGTCTTGGCGTCGGACTCGATCTTCTCGATCGCGGCGGCCGCACTCTTGCCGTTCAGGACGACGTCGGTGATCCGGAGCAGGAGCAGGTCCTGGCGATGGCCCTTCTTGACCCGGCGCCGAGCCTTGGGCCGATACTTGAACGAGATCAGCTTGGGACCACGATCCTGGCGGACCACCTGGGCGCTGACCGAGGCGCCGGCAACGAGCGGCGTTCCGATCGACGCCTCGTCACCGTCGGCCACGAGCAGGACGCGATCGAGGGTGATCGCATCGCCTGCGTTGGCGTCGAGCAACTCGACTTCGAGCTCGGTGCCGACCTCGACGCGGTACTGCTTACCGCCGGTCTCGATGACTGCGTACATGGATCCTCAGGTGCTGAGCCGGTCGCGTGGGACGACCGCGTTTCGATTGGACATGGGACGACGCCCAGACGGGTCCGGGCGCGAACTAGCAGTGTACGGCTGACCCGCTCCGAGCGTCAACCGGGGTCGGGCGGCCTGTGAACGGCCAGCGGCCTGGGCCGGGAGTCTTGGGGCAGCCGGTTCTTCTCGATTACTCGCCCCGGTGGTGTTGCACAAGGCTTCGGCCTCTTCCGACGACTCAGCGGGGCTTGGGCGGCCAAATTCATGCACAGGCCCGAGTCGGGAACCGGCACGGCCGGCCCAAGGTGGTCGAAATCCTTATCCAAGACCACGGCCGTGAATATTTGAGAAGAATCAGGGCTAGAGGTCCTCGATCGTGGGCGGCTCGTGGTGCACGTCCATCGCCGGAGATTCGGCTGGCAGCGCGACGGGAACCGCCGCGACGGCCGACACGACCCCGGCGGCCCCGGCTGGCGTACTCGGCCGGCTGAGTCGGCGGCGAAGTCGATCACCGGCAAAGCCAACGATGAGCAGGATCCCGCCTTCGATCAGCAAGCCGATGTACGTCGACTGGGCCAGGTAGGTGAAGTTGAAGTCGGTCAGGGCGATGATCAGGCCAGCGGCGGCAGCCAGGATGAACGCGGTTGAATTCCGCCGGAACGCCCGCTCGGCCAGGATGACCGCCACCGCCAGGATCACGGCCTCGGCGATCCAGGGCTCCAGGATCCGGCCATAGACATCGTTCGCGTTGGCGTCGGTGCCCTTGAATCCGCTCTGAGTCAGGGCCGTGGCGACGCCCACCACCGCCACCATCCCAGCCCAGAAGCGGGTGAGGCCCACCCGGCGAAGAGTCGGCGGATCCCCGGCTGTGGTGCGCATCTCGACGATCGCCAGAAGACCCAGGCCCAGCGCGGTCAGCAGCCACCAGGTGGCTCCGGCGACCAGGACGGCGACCGGCTCGACCGTTGGTTGAGGACAGCATGGTCCACGACCGAGGTTCGACGGATAGACGAACTGCTGAGCCCAGCCAAGCACCGCCGCGGCCAGGGCGGCCAGGGTGATGAGAAGGCCTGCCTGAGTGCTGACGGCCGGCAGGATGCGACGCATTCCGGCCGCCACGGCAACGGCAATGAGCGCCACGAGTACCGCCGACGCCTGGAACTGGAACGTGTTGCGCAGGAAGTCCATCTGGACCAGGAATTCCGCCGCAGCCGCGGCCAGCAGGATCGTCGTGAGGAAGGCAACTCCTGCCCCGCGCCGGCGGCGGCTGTCACCGCGCATCAGGAAGACCCCGAGCCCGAAGGTGGCCAGGGCGGCGATCGTCAAGCCTGCGGTGAGAATGGCTTCGCGATCCGTGGACGAGGCGAAGGAGCCGATGAAGGCAACCCAGGCGCCGAGCAGGAACCCCAACCCGAGATAGGCAAAGACCTCGCCGATCGTGACAACCGGTCCGAAGAACGACGCGGCGGTGGGGCCGGCGGCCGGTGAGTGTGCCGCGGCCGGTGCCTGCGCCACGATCGGTGCGGAGGCCGCCCGAAGTCGGGCCGCGAGCGGAGCGTCGATCAACCCCGCTGCTTCCCAGGCCACGATGTGGGCTTCGGGATCGCTCATGGGTTCGACCTCATCCGATAGGGCAACCGGGGGACCATCGTAGGCCTGCGCCGAGACAGTTCATAGCCCGTTCGAGGGCAGCAGTGCGGTGACCCGGCCCACAGCGCCATGGGACACCAGCGTCGCCGACCGGGATAACAACCCCACTGCTGGCCGGCGCCCTTGAAGCAAAGAATCGACCCCCGGCGGTCCGTATCAGGCCTTCGGCCAGCCAACGATGCAAAAGTATCGGGTTTGCCAAGCGTGAGCCAGGCGTCGCACAGGCCTGAATCAGGTTCGGGGCACTCCAAGCGAGCAGGCTAAGAGTGGGATTGCTGGCGCCGACCGGAGCGGACAGGGGCCGGCTCGCGGACGGCGGCGAACGGCGGTTAGCGACCGCGGCGGCCTAAGGCGGACCGCGACGGCCTAACGCGGACCGCGCCTGAGGCACCAGATGTTTTCGGCCGGCCAGCGTCGAGACCAGGCCAAGTCTTCGGCGTCGCGATAGGTGCTGGTCGCGTCGGCGGGGGGTCGCATCTCGATCAGGTCTTCGATGACGAACCCGTTCGCCCGGAAGAGCCGGATCCACTCGCCGTACGGGAGCTGGAACGTGATCATGTCGTCGTCGGGCATCGCGTGCAGGCCGAAATAGTCGCGAACCAGGCGCTCGCTGGGGTGCTCATCGCCCTCGGCCCAGGCCAGGCTCAGGATCGGTGACTCGTCATTGAATGCGAACAGGCCACCCGGCCGGAGCAGGCGAGCCACCTCGGGCACCGTCCGGTATGGATCGGCGAAGGTCATCGCCCCGTGATCGCAGAACACGATGTCGAAGCTCGCGTCGGGCAGGGGCACAGCTTCAGCGCTGGCGTGGACCAGCGGGAAGTCCACCCCGGCCTCGGCCATCAGCCGGCGAGCGTGGTTGAGCTGTTCTTCGGACAGGTCGAGCCCCACCGGCCGGGCA
This sequence comes from Candidatus Limnocylindrales bacterium, assembly GCA_038220425.1. Taxonomy (GTDB): domain Bacteria; phylum Chloroflexota; class Limnocylindria; order Limnocylindrales; family CSP1-4; genus Palsa-1033. Next base: position 4,372 of record JBBRIV010000048.1, on the reverse strand, counting down.
CCCACCCTGGCCAGGGCGATCGCCCATTGCGCGGCACCGCAGCCGAGCTCCAGGATGTCCTTGCCCGCCACATCGCCAAGGACCTGCAGCTCCGCCTCGGGGATCACCCAGGTTCCCCAGGCCAGGCCGCCGCCAGCCTCGAGGGTGGGGCCGTGGAGCGCCTGGTAGTCGTTGCTCCAGTTGTTCCAGCCGACGCGATTCGTGCGGGCGTGGTCGGTCAGGTCGGTCTCGCGTGGCCCGCCATCCGGGTCGCTCAACCTGCGCCTGGGACGGGGCCCTCGCGGACGCCGATGACGTTGCCCGACGGATCCTTGAACCAGGCGCCGCGAGCCGGCCCGATCGTGGCGATGAAGTTGACCGTCTTGGGCGCCTCGTATTCCTCGAACGTCACGCCGCGCGACATCAGATCGGCGACGACCGCATCGATGTCGCTGACCTCGAAGTGGGTGACCGTCTGGCCCACGTTGGGCTGGCCCTTGCGGACGCTGAGCTGAGAGCCGTGGCCGGCCTCGAAGCGCACTGCGAACGGGGTCTCTTCCAGGATCTTCAGGCCGAGCTTGGTGGCGTAGAAGTCCCTGGAGACATCGAGATCGGTGACGGCGACGGTGGTGACGGCCAGCGAGTCAGCAAGCATTCGATCCCCTCAAGTGGATGCGCAATCAGCCCGACAATCGTAGTCCGAGCAGGGTCCGCGGGGACGAGCCAAGATGGAGGCGATGATCCAGCCCCTGGCCCAGCCGCCCAACGATCATCCCTACCTTGCCGAGCTCACTGCCGAGCGACTCGGCTGGTATGAGCTGGCCGAACTGGTCCGAGTCCTGACCCCCGAGGAGTGCCTGGTAGCCGGCTACTACCGCGACCCGGACTGGACCGTCCGGGACGTCGTGGCCCACCTGGGGACCTGGCTGGCCGAGGGGCAGGTCCAGTTCCAGCGGATGCGGGCGGGCACCTACGAAGGCCACGACCTGGATATCGATGCGCTCAACGTGGCCTTTGCCCAGGCCATGCGCGACCAGCCCTGGGAGGTGGTCTGGCTGCAGGCCAACGCGGCCCGCTCGATGCTCGTCCTGGACTGGCATGAGCTGGTGGAGCCGAGTGCCGAGGCCGCCTGGTGGATCCGCAAGTCAGGCGTGTATCACTACGCCGAACACCTCGAGCGCCTGCGCCCGTGGGTCGCCGAGCTCGTCAGCCGACGCCCCGGCGCCGAAGGCTAGGCCCGCCGCTCCCGGGAGCGGTTGCCAAACGCGCCACCGCCGTAGGTCCCGGCATCAGCCAGCACGGCGATGACGAGCACGACCGGGGCAAGCCCGCCCAGGCCGGTTGGTGCAAAGAACACGTAGGCGAGAGTGGTCCAGGGCACGAACACGAAGCCCAGGACCGGCACGATCACGTTGTCAAAGGCCGCCGCCCAGCGGGCCGAGTCGAGCAGCCACCACAGGAAGATGGCCAGCCGGGGACTGATGATCCCGCCGAGTGCGGCGAGGCAACAACACATCGCTCAGGCTCCCGCGCTACGTCCGCGCCAGGCTGCGCAGGGCAACCGCGGCATACGTGGCTGCGCCGGTCGCCATGGCCGGCTCGTCGAAGATCACCCGGTTGGAGTGGTTGGTGGGCGTCACGGCCGGATCCTGCCCCGCCGGCCGGCCGCCGACGAACGCCATGGCACCAGGGACCTGCTCCAGGACATACGAGAAATCCTCGGCGGTCATGATCGGCTCATCGAGCGCCGGGACCATGTCCGGACCGAGCAGCTCGACGGCTGTCGCCCGAACCAGCTCGGCGAAGGCCGGGTCGTTGACCGTGACCGGGTAGCCCAGGCTGACTTCCACCTCGGCGCTCCCGCCGTGGGCCTGGGCGATCCCGTGGGCGAGCCGCGGAATTGCCTCGTGGACGAGCGTCCGGGTTCGCTCCGATAGGGTCCGGATCGTACCCTCCAGGGCGGCCGACTCGGGAATGATGTTGTCGGTGGTCCCCGCGGTCACGTGGGCAATCGTGATCACGGCCGGGTCGAACACGCTGACCTGGCGGGTGACCAGGGTCTGGAGCGCGATGATCAGCTCCGCCGCGATCGTGATCGGGTCGAGCGCGCCGGACGGATTTGAGGCATGGCCGCCCCGGCCCCGGATCACGATCCGGAGGGTGTCGGCCGAGGCCATGATCGACCCAGGTCGAACCCTGATCGTGGCCGCCTCATACATCGTGAACATGTGCAGGGCGAAGGCGCTTGCTGGGCGAGGCGCGCCGGCCTGCTCCAGGAGACCTTCGTCCAGCATCACCTGGGCTCCGAAGAGGCCCTCCTCGCCAGGCTGGAACATCAGCAGGACCCGGCCGGGCCACGACGCCCGGCGCTCGACCAGCAGGCGAGCCGCACCGACGAGCATGGCAATGTGGGCATCGTGACCGCAGGCGTGCATCGCGCCGGCATGCTCGGAGCTGAACGCAAGGCCGGTCTCCTCGGCCACCGGCAGCCCGTCCATGTCGGCCCGGAGCAGGATCGTCGGACCCGCTCCCGTGCCCTCGATCACGGCCACCACCGACGAACTGGTCACACCCAGCTGGACGGCCAGACCGAGCTTGCGCAGCTCCTCCACGACCATGGCCTGGGTCTCCGGCAGGCTCAGGCCAGTCTCGGGCCGGCGATGCAGCCGGCGGCGGAGCGCCACGAGGTCGGGCAGGAGCGCCTCGGCCGCCGGCAGAAGTGAGCGGATCTCGGGGGTCGTCACGCTGACAGGATCGCACGATCCGGGGCGGCCCAGCCAGCCACCGTCGACAAGGGGCCGTTTGGCCGCTGGCGATCGACCTTCGGCCCTTGGGCGTCAGCGCCGAGCGGGTCAGTCTGGAGCCACCCGAAGGAGGTTCTGGTCATGAAGGTGCTCATCACCGCCGCGACGCGGCACGGATCCACGTTTGAAATTGCGTCCGGGATCGAGGAGGTCCTGAACAGCACGGGCATCGAGACGGTCCTGACCGTGCCCGAGCGGGTGGCCGACCTGAACGGCTACGACGCGGTCATCCTGGGCAGCGCGATCTATGCCGGCAATTGGCTCGCCCCGGCCAGGGAGTTCGTGGCGCGCACGTTGTGGGCACTCCGGACTCGACCGGTCTGGCTCTTCTCGAGCGGCCCGATCGGCGATCCGGCCAAGCCGACCGAGGCTCCGGCCGTCGTCGCCGAGATGCTTGAAGCGACCGGTGCCCGCGAGCATCGCCTGTTCGCGGGGCGGCTGGAACGGCGCGACCTGGGCCTGACCGAGAAGGCGATCATGACCGTCATCCGGGCGCCCGAGGGCGATTTCCGGTCATGGAATCAGATCGAGGCCTGGGCAATGCAGATCGCCAGAACGCTCCAGGCGGAGCAGGCGATCAGGCAGGCAGCCGGGCAGGAATCCGGGCAGCCGGTTGGTGCCGGCCAATGATCAGCGGGTCAGGGTGACCTTGCTCAAGCCGGCCGGTGCGTCGGGGCTCAGGCCCAGCCGGACGGCAATCGCCTCGGCCAGCATCTGACCGGGCAGGATCAGGGCCAGCGGCGTCAGGCACTCGGGCAGGCCGGCCAGCGCCTCGACCGCAAGAACCGCAGGACGACTGGCCGGGCGGTGAGCCGGGCCGCCGACCGCGGCCGGACCACCGATGATCCAGGGCGGCACACCCAGCGCCCGGGCACGCTCTACGGCCGGGTCGATTGCCACGCCCATCGGTCCGTCAGGACGAAAGACAATCGTCGGGAAACCGGCCCCGGCCAGGGCGATCGGGCCGTGCTCCAGGTCGGCGCTGGAATAGCCCTCGGCAAAGATCCGGGCCGTCTCCTTGAGCTTCAGGGCCGTTTCGAGGGCGGTGGCCAGGTTGAACCCGCGCGAGACGACGAGCGCCCGGCCGGCCGTGGCCACGGCGTCGACCAGCTCCGCACCGCCGGTCGCCAGCCAGCCGGCAGCTGCCACGAGGGTCTCCTCGAGCACGTTGGGCACCCGTACCAGGGACCCGGCCAGCTCCGATTGCGGGACGAGCGCGGCGACGATCCCGGCCACCGCGGCCAGCTCGGCGACGTAGCTCTTGGTCGCCGCTACGGAGCGCTCCTCACCGGCACGGCAGGGAACCGTGAGGGCCGCGGCACGCTCCAGGGGCGAGCCGGTCACGTTGGTCACGGCGACGGTGAGCGCGCCACCGGCTCGGGCAGCCTCAACGACCGCGACCAGGTCGGGACTGCGACCCGACTGCGAGATGGCCAGGACCAACCCACCCGACCAGTCGGTCGGGGCGTGATAGATCGTGGTAACCGACGGAGAGGCAAGGCCAACCGGCCAGCCGAGCTCGGTCTCGATCAGGTATCGGGCGTAGATCGCCGCGTGGTCCGACGTCCCCCTGGCAACGATCGAAACCC
>JBBRIV010000047.1:0-14758 GCA_038220425.1 Candidatus Limnocylindrales bacterium | reverse complement strand
GGCAGGCCAGGTAGACGCTGGCGGCCAGGGCCAGCAGGGCCTGGTTGGTGCAGATGTTGCTGGCCGCGCGCTCCCGCCGGATGTCCTGCTCGCGAGCCCGCATCGTTATCACGAAGGCGCGCTGGCCGTCGAGGTCGTTGGTCATCCCCACGAGGCGGCCCGGGATCTGCCGGATCAGTGCGTCGGTGGTGGCCAGGATGCCCAGGTAGGGACCGCCGAACTGGGGCGGGATGCCCAGCGACTGGCCCTCCCCCGCCGCAATGTCGGCGCCATAGCTGCCGGGCGGGGCGAGCACCGCCAGCGAGACCGGTTCGATGACCGCCACGAACAGGGCGCCCGCGGCATGGGCCAGCCGGCCGATCTCGGCCATCGGCTCGAGCAGCCCATAGAAGTTGGGCTGGCCGGCGATCACCCCGGCGACCGGCCCGGCGGGCTCGGCCAGGAGGCGTTCGAGAGCGGCCAGGTCGGTCGTTCCGGCCGCCGATCCGGCGGCCACGACGGGCACCTCGATCAGCTCCAGGTCGCCCCCGGAAAGGTAGGTGGCGAGAGTCTCGCGATAGTGCCGATGGACCGCCCGGCTGACCAGGATCCTGTGCCGGCCGGTTGCCCGGCAGGTCATCAGGGCGGCCTCGGCAGTGGCGGCAGCGCCGTCGTAGTGCGACGCGGAGACCACGTCCAGGCCGACCAGCTCAGCCATCAGCGACTGGTACTCGTAGATCGACTGGAGGGTGCCTTGGCTCACTTCCGGCTGATACGGCGTGTAGGCCGTGTACCACTCGCCCCGGAGGAGGATCTGGTCGACCGCGGGCGGCTGATAGTGGCGATAGGCGCCCGCTCCAAGGAACGTCGCCAGGTCGATCCGGTTGCGGCCGGCCAGGGCCTGCAGATCGGTCATCAGCTCGAGCTCAGAGACACCCGGCGGCAGGTCCAGCCGGCTTGCCCGGAGGGCCTCCGGGATGTCGTCGAAGAGCGCATCGACGGACGTGACGCCGATCACCTCGAGCATGCGCGCCCGATCGGCCAGGGTGTGGGGCCCGTAGGGCATCGCTCGGTCAGGCCTCGGCGATCAGCTGATCGTAGGTGGCTGGATCGAGCAGATCGCCCGGTTCACCCGGATCGGTCAGGCTGAGCTTGAGCATCCAGCCCTCGCCATAGGGATCCGTGTTGACCAGCTCGGGCTGCCCGGCCAGGGCGCCGTTGATCTCGGTCACGGTGCCGCTCAGCGGCGAGAACAGGTCGCTCACGGCCTTGACCGACTCGACCACTCCGAAGGTGGCCAGGGCGGTGAGGTTTGCCCCGACCGCAGGCAGCTCGACGAAGACGATGTCACCCAGCTGCTCGGCCGCGAACTTCGTGATCCCGACCGTCGCGCTGTTGCCGGCCAGGCGGACCCACTCATGGTCCTTCGTGTAGCGCAGGTCCTCTGGAACCATCAGCGCAAACCTCCTCGGTCGAGCGGCGGAACCTGCGCTCCGGCTGACCGGCTGGGGTCAGCGGGGACGGCGGTAGAACGGGAGCGGAACGACCTCGGCGGTGACCCGCGCGGCGCGGATCTCAACCTCGAGGATCGTACCCGGTTCGGCGTCGCCCGGCGCGACGTAGGCCATGGCAATCGCCTTGCCCAGGCTGGGTGACTGGGTGCCGCTTGTCACGACCCCGGTCAGCCGCTCTCCGGCATGGACCGGGTAGCCATGCCGGGCAATCCCCCGGCCGGTCATGACGAGGCCCACCAGCCGCCGCGCAGGCCCATGCTCGGCAACCTTGCGCAGCGCCTCCCGGCCCACGAAATCGATCGGGTTGTCGAGCCGGACGACCCGGCCGAGGTTTGCCTCGAACGGATTCACGCTGGGATCGAGGTCACTGCCATAGAGCGGCATCCCGGCTTCGAGCCGGAGCGTGTCGCGGGCGCCGAGGCCGACGGGAGCCAGCCCGTGGGCCTGGCCGGCCTGCCACATCGCGTCCCACAGGGCGCCGGCGCTGGCCATGTCGACAAAGACCTCGAACCCGTCCTCGCCGGTGTAGCCGGTCCGGGCGACGAGGGCCGGGATCCCGGCGACCGCGCCCTCGGCGATCCCGTAGTAGCGAATCCCGGCCAGGTCCAGGTCGGTCAGGGGTGCCATGATCTCGGTCGAGCGGGGACCCTGGATCGCGACCAGGGCGGTGGCCAGCGAGCGGTCGTCGAGGATTGCCCGATAGGGGGCGATGCGCTGGGCCAGCAGGTCGCTGACCAGAGGCGCATTGCCCGCGTTGGCCACGACGAGGAAGCGGTCGTCGGCCAGGCGGTACACGATCAGGTCATCCAGGATTCCGCCGTTGGCTGCACAGATCATCGAATACTGGGCCCGGCCGATTGCCAGTCGGGGCGGCTCCGACACGAGCGCGGCCGACAACGCCTGGGCGGCCTCCGGACCCTCGACGAACAGCTCGCCCATGTGCGACAGGTCGAACAGGCCGGCCCGCTCGCGCACGGCCCGATGCTCTTCGAGGATCCCGGCGTACTGGAGGGGCATCTCCCAGCCGCTGAACGTGGTCATCCGGGCACCCACGGCCAGGTGACGCTCGCGCAGGGGCGTCTGATGGACGAGCGGCTCGGACCCTGGAGCGGCGATAGGCTCAGTCACGCCGGCTCCGAGGCGCTCACGACCGAGGCCGCCCGCTCGACCAGGGCCCGTTCCGTCTCAAATGTGAGCAGGCCGCCTGCGTCGGCCAGGTCCACCCAGCGCACGGCATCGAACTCGTGGTCATGACCGGCCAGGTCGCCGCCGGTGGGTTCCATCAGGAAATAGTGGACGGTCTTGTGAATTCGGGTCCCCTGCTGGACGAACGTGTACGAGATCGACTCGAACGGCCCGGTGATCCGGACCTCGAGGCCGGTCTCCTCCTTGACTTCGCGGAGGGCCGTCTCCTCGGTGGTCTCACCGGGGTTGGGCGTGCCCTTTGGCAGGGTCCAGGTGTAGTGGTCCCCCTCGCGCCGGCGTCGGCCGGCCACGAACTGGGGAATGCCCGCCTCGCGCCGAATCACGATCCCGCCGGCGGAAGTTGCGCTGCTGTTCCTCAGGCCAGCCACGGCGCCGACGCGGCGCTCGGCCGGTCACGCCTGATGGGCTGACCGAGGCGCATCCAGCGGAAGGTGACAACCGGCCGGATCCGACCGGTCCGGAAGCCGGCGTGCGAACGAGCGGGGCGAATGGAGCGCCAGCTGGCGCGCAGCTGCACGTAAGGGCCGAGGTCCGACCGGCGCAGCGCAGTCTGGTGACTGGACGCAGCCTGGAAGGTGGTCGTGCGAAGGCCCAGACGGCGTTCACGTGCCCGGGGCGAGGAGTGCACGAAGCGCGCCGCGGGACGGGCCGCGTACTTGGCGGCAATGCTGTGCTGCATCTGGCAATCCTACCCGCTCAGGAACGCATTGCAAGGGCGTCGCGCAGTCCATTGGCAGCGTCCGTTGTCAGCGCGCCACGGTCTGCGGCCAGGCTGATCTCCCGCTCGGCCGCCGCGCGGTACAGATCGAGCACGCCGGGGGCATGATCGCGCAGCGTGGCGAGGTGGGCGCGCAGGGTTCCGACGTCGCCCCGGGTGATCGGCCCGGTCAGCGCCGCCCGGATTCCGAGGGCCTGGGCATTGCCCAGCGTTTGCTGGATCAGGGGCCCATAGATCGCCAGCGAACTTGCCTCGTCCAGGCCGGCCACCCGGCCCAGCTCGGCGATTGCATCGAGCAGGGCGTCGAAGCCGCCGGCAGCCAGGACGGCTGCCGCGTGATAGGCCGACTTCGAGCCGGGGGCCAGGCGCACGGCCGTTGCCCCGATCGCCTCGGCCATCCCGGCCAGCAGCGCCACCAGCTGGTCATCGCCCTCGACGGCCACCGTCGCCCCGTGGAAGGCTGCCACCGCGCGCTCGGTGTCGGCAAATGCGACGAGCGGATGGAACGAGCCGACCTGGGTTCCAGCGGCCATCGCCGGTTCGAGGACTTCGGCGCCCAAGGCGCCACTCGTGTGGATCAGGGCCTGGCCCGAGTACAGGCGCAGGCTCGCCGCCAGCGGCGCGAGGGCGTCGTCGGGCACGGCCAGGATGATCAGCTCAGCCTCGTCCAGGATCGCGGTCGCCTCGGCGAACGCCCGGGTCCCGCCGACCAGCTGGCTGAACCGGGCACGCCGGCCCGGGTCGCGGCTGGCCACGGCGGTGATCGGCCAGCCGGCCCGGGTCAGGGCGACGCCCAGGGCCGTGCCCACGGCACCCGCGCCGACAATCCCGATGTAGGGCGGCTCGCCCTCGTGGGAATGCTCGTGGGGATGGCTGTGCGCATGATCCGGGTCGCCCGGATGATCGTGGCCGCGGGCCGGCGTTGGACTGAGGTCCAGGCCGGCCTCGGCGGCAACAGCGGCCAGCCGGGCATCGCTCGCACCACCGTCCGTGGGACGGCCCTGGGCCGGCTCGCGCGGCGGTTCGCCCCAGACCTTCATCGGCGGCAGTACATTTCCATGCCACGAGTCTAGCGACGCCAGAGAAGGGTCACCCGTGCCAGTCCACGATCCGTTTGCCGCTCGGACCAGCCTGGGCCCGGGCCTGCCCGACTACTACCGGCTGGCCGCGCTCTTGGCGCTTGACGGCCCGAAGGGCGGCACGCACGGCCATGGGCTGGCGACCAGCCTCGAGCTCATGCCGATGACCCTCAAGATCCTGCTCGAGAACGTGCTTCGGCACGCCGGCCGGGGCGTTGTCGGCGAAGACGACGTACGGACCCTGGCGGCCTGGCGGCCGGCCGCGGGAGCCGAAGCCGAAGTCCCGTTCATGCCCTCGCGCGTCCGGCTCCAGGACTTCACCGGGGTGCCCGCGATCGTGGACCTGGCGATGATGCGCGACGCGATGGCCGGCCTGGGCGGCGATCCGGCCAGGATCAATCCACTCGTGCCGGCCGACCTGGTCATCGATCACTCGGTCCAGGTGGACCGCTTCGGGACGCCCGGGGCGTTTGCCTTCAACGTGGAGCGCGAGTACGAGCGCAACGGCGAGCGCTACCAGCTCCTGCGCTGGTCCCAGGAGGTGTTCGAGGGCCTGCGGGTCGTGCCGCCTGGGACGGGCATCGTCCACCAGGTCAACCTCGAGTACCTGGCCAGCGTCGTCGCGGTGCGCAGCGATGAGGATGGGCCGGTGGCCTTTCCCGACACCCTGGTCGGGACTGATTCGCACACGACGATGGTCAACGGCCTGGGTGTCCTCGGCTACGGCGTCGGCGGGATCGAGGCCGAGGCCGTCCTGCTTGGCCAGCCGCTCTACCAGCCGATGCCCCGGATCGTGGGTGTCCGTTTGCACGGCACGCTGCCCAGCGGCTCGACCGCGACCGACCTCGTCCTGGTGGTGACCGAGATGCTGCGCTCGTTCGGCGTGGTCGGCGCGTATGTCGAGTTCACGGGCAACGGGCTGGCCTCGCTGGCCCTGCCCGACCGGGCCACGATCAGCAACATGAGCCCCGAGTTCGGGGCCACTTCCACCTTGTTCCCGATCGACGATGAGACGCTCGCCTATCTCCGACTGACCGGCCGGAGCGCCGCCCAAGTGGAGCTGGTCGAGCGCTACGCCCGGGTCCAGGGCCTGTGGCGCGAGCCGGCTGCCGCGCCGATCTTTGACGACCTGCTGGAACTTGACCTGGCCAGCGTCGATCCGGCCGTGGCCGGTCCGCGCCGGCCCCAGGACCGGGTCCCACTGCCCGACCTGCCGGCCAACTTCCGGACCTCCTTTCCCGAGGCGATGCCGTCGCCGGCAGCCGAGCGGATGGAGGGTGAGGGCGGCCCGGCCGACGGCGCCGATGGGGCCGTCTTCATCGAGCTGGGCGGCCAGCGGGCGGTCATCCGGAGTGGCTCAGTGGCGATCGCCGCGATCACGTCCTGCACGAATACCTCGAATCCCACGGTCATGGTCGGTGCTGGGCTGCTCGCCCGAAACGCGGTCGCCCGGGGCCTGCGCGTCTCGGCCCTGGTCAAGACGTCGCTCGCGCCGGGCTCCAAGGCAGTCACCGGCTACCTCGAGGTCGCCGGCCTCATGGCCCCCCTGGCGACCCTCGGCTTTGCCCTGGCCGGCTACGGCTGTACCACCTGCATCGGCAACTCGGGGCCACTCGACGCGCCGATCGCCGAGGCAATCGAGGCCAACGACCTGGTGGTTGCGGCCGTTCTGTCGGGCAATCGCAACTTCGAGGGTCGGATCCACCCGCTCGCCCGGGCCAGCTACCTCGCGTCACCGCCCCTCGTCGTGGCCTTTGCCCTGGCCGGCCGGGTTGACATCGACCTGACCAGCGAGCCGCTGGGCATCGGGACGGACGGGCAGCCGGTCTTCCTGTCCGAAATCTGGCCGAAGCCCGACGAGATCCGGACGGTCATCGGGCAGTCGATCTCGCCCGAGCTGTTTCGCACGACCTATGCCAGCGTTTTCAGCGGCGACGACCAGTGGCGGGCTCTGCCGATCCCGGCCGGCAATCGCTTTGCCTGGGACCCCGCCTCCACCTACGTCGCTCGACCGCCCTTCCTGGACGGCGTGGGGATCGAGCCGCCGGCGATGGCCGATCTCGTCGGAGCCCGGGTCCTGGCTGTCCTGGGCGATTCGGTCACCACCGACCACATCTCGCCGGCCGGTTCGATCGCACCAACGTCACCGGCGGGCAGCTGGCTGCAGGCCCACGGCGTCGGCCCGCTGGACTTCAACTCGTACGGCGCCCGGCGGGGCCAGCACGAGGTGATGATCCGGGGGACGTTCGCCAACATCCGCCTGCGCAACCAGTTGGTCGAGGGTCGCGAGGGACCATTCACCGTCCACCTGCCCGACGGTGCAGAGTCATTCATCTTTGACGCGGCCGAGCGCTACGCCGCCGAAGGCGTTCCCCTGGTCATCCTGGCCGGCAAGGAATACGGCTCGGGCTCGTCGCGCGACTGGGCCGCCAAGGGCCCGGCGCTGCTCGGTGTCCGAGTCGTGATCGCCGAGAGCTTCGAGCGGATTCATCGCTCCAACCTGGTGGGCATGGGCATCCTGCCGCTCCAATTTGAACCCGGCGAGAGCCCGGCCAGCCTGGGCCTGACCGGCCGCGAGACGTATTCGATCGAGGGCATTGCCTCGGGCCTGGTCGCCCGCGGCGAGTTGACCGTGATCGCGCGGGCCGACGCTGCTGACGGCGGCCACGAGCGCCGGTTCACGGTGCGCTGCCGGCTGGATGGCGCGATCGAGCTCGACTACTACCGCAATGGCGGCATCCTGCCTACGGTCCTGCGCCGGCTCGCCCTGGCCTAACTGCTCAAGCTTGGCCGCTCGGGCTCGCGCTCAGCCGGGGGCACCGCGATCGAGCCAGCGCCGGATCGTCGGGTGCTGAGCCGACCAGCTCGACCAGACGGCCTCGGCCCAGGCCCGGACGGCCGCCTCGTGGCTGGCTCGATCCGCCTCGGCGGGCAGGTTTTGGATGGTCCGCGCGGCAGGCGCCGGAGGTTGGAGCCAGGGGACGTCGGGATGTCCGCGCAACCAGCCACCCATCAGCGCCACGGCCGCAGGCGTCGCCAGGCCGCGCTCAAGGACCGACCCGAGGACCATCAGGTGGACGGCCACCGATTGCGCCTCACGCCGTCCTTCGCTGCCGGGGTGCTGGACCATGTACACGTGGGCAGACAGGCGGGCCGGGCCGGCAATGCCCAGCCCCAGCTCGCGCACGCTCAGCTCGCCAAACGCCGCCCAGCACGATGCCGAGGCTCCGACGTAGGCGTGGGTCGGGCCATCGACTGGCGGGAACAAGGCAGCGCAGCCGGGACAGGCGACCAACGTCACTGGAAGAACTCGGCCAGGTCATTGGCCCGGCAGGAGGCGGCCAGGCAGGGCAGCCCCCAGCTGGCCTGGATCGTCCGAAGGAGTGAGTAGTGGTCGTGGGCAACGTTGGAGGCAAAGCCCGGCCGGCCCAGCGGACTGATCACGAGCGTCGCCACCCGGCCGCCTCCGCCGATCGTGGTCGTCCCCTCGTCGAACGTCAGCAGGATCAGGCCGTCCTGCTGGAAGGCACGGCTGGCCAGGAGTCCGGGCAGGAACGAGGCCAGCCACGTGTCGCCGGTACGGACCGGGCAGTCGTGCATGGTGTTGCACAGGTTGGGTTCGATCCAGGTGAAGCCCGCGGCCGCGGGATCGAACCCCTTGAAGTTGGTGATCCGGGCGCAGCGTGCCGGGGTTCGCGAGATGGACAGGAAGCTGATCGCCGGGTTGTGCTTGCGGACATAGGTTCCGGGGCCGTCGGCACCGCCGCTGGCCGTCGCGCGGAGGTAGCACCGCCCGGGATAGTTCTGGGCGGCGACCTGCCAGGTCCGGCCCGACGCCTCGACCTGGTCGAACAGGCTGGCTCCGCGCAGGTCGTAGTTGGCATCATTCGTGACGCCGTCGGTCGAACCGGCGACAAGCGCGATGTAGTTCGGTTCAGACGGATGGCCGATCGCCGTGTAGCTCGTGGCCAGGCCCCACGTCCGGGCAAGCTGGTTCAGGTACGGCGCGGCCGGGTTGCCGATGATCGACTCACGCTCTTCGTTCTCGAGGACGATCACGTAGATGTGGCTGAAGTCGGGGATCGCGGCGGCCGGCGAGGCGGAAGTATCCACGGGCGCCGGCGAGGTTGAGGGCGTCGGCGAGGCAGCGGCCGGCAGCGACGTGGACGGCGTCACGGCACAGCCGGCGAGGATGAGGGCGGACACGATCGCGACCACGAGACGGCCCTGGTTCGGCCGCGGCAATCGGGAAATGGTGGGCGATACTGGATTCGAACCAGTGACCTCGCGGATGTGAACCGCGCGCTCTAACCGACTGAGCCAATCGCCCCCTGAGCGTCGGACGTCGCGCCCGAGCCGGCCGATCATAGCCCGAGCCCCGGCCAGCGGGCAAGGACGGTCGCGGCCGCCAGGCCCTCAACCACGATCGTCTTACGCCGCGACGCCGCACCGGACACGATCCGGACGGCCGACGGCGGCAGGTCCAGCTCGTGCGCCAGCAGGCGGACCAGCGAGCGATTAGCGGCATCATCCACCGGCGCCGCGGCAACCCGGGCCTGGAGCGTCCCGTCCTCCCCCACCCCGTCGATCCGGTCGCTCCCGCCGCGCGGGGTCAGGCGCACGGCAAAGCGCAGGCCCGGGCCAGTCACGGGACGGCGCGCTCGCCGAACAGCGCCCGGCCGACGCGCACGATCGTGGCGCCCTCCTCGATGGCCACCTCGAAGTCGCGACTCATGCCCATCGACAGCTGCGAGCCCAGGCGCCCGTCGCGCGCCCGGAGCTCCGCCGCCAGCTCGCGCAACCGCCGGAACGTGGGCCGGGCCGCCTCGGGATCCTCGACCAAGCGGCCGACCGTCATGAGCCCGTCAACCCGCAGGCCGACCAGCCCCAGCAGGTCGGGCAGGAGCCGGCCCAGCTCCAGCGGATCGAAGCCGGCCTTGCCCGGGTCGCGATCGACGTTGACCTGCAGGAGCACCGGCAACTGCGCCCCCGGGCCACGCTCCTCGACCGCGAGTCGATCGAGGCGGCCGGCAATGTCGACCGAGTCGACCGACTCGACCAGGTCATACGCCTGGATCGCCCGGCGAGCCTTATTGGCCTGGAGCGGCCCGATCAGGTGCCAGCTGGCGCCGGCCACCAGGGGCCGCTTGGCCTCCCCTTCCTGGACCCGGTTCTCGCCGAACAGCGCCATGCCGGCGGCAACGGCCGCTACGAGGCGCTCGGCCGGCACGGTCTTGGACACGGCCACCAGGCTGACCGCAGCAGGGTCACGACCGGCGCGACCGGCGGCCACGCCGATCCGGGCAAGGATCTCCTGGAGGCGGGTCCGGAGGCCGGCGACCTCGGCCGCGTCGGGCGGTAGCGAGCCGCCGGCGATCACCGGCAGCGGCCTACTTCGGGCGGCGGAGGAAGCTCGGGATGTCCAGGTCGTCGGGATCGATCGCGGCCCGGCGGACCGGGGCAACGACCGCCTCACCGACGCTTCGACCTTCGACCCGGACGGCGGCCGCCTCGCGGCTCCGGTCGTCGGGACGATCGTCGGCAACGGCCCGGCGCTGCTCTTCGAGCTCGGCGTAGTAATCGCGCCGGATGCCGCCCTGGGTCTCGTAGGTGGCGGCTGCGGCCGGCCGGGCAGCATCACGCTTGCGGTTCGCGTCGAAGCCGGTGGCGATCACGGTGATCATCACTTCGTCGCCGAGGCGCTCGTTGAAGCTGGTCCCGAAGATGATGTTGGCCTCGGGGTCCGCGGCGGCTCGGATTTCCTCGGCCGCCTCGGTGACCTCGTGGAGGCTCAGGTTGGAGCTGCCCGTGATGTTGAACAGGATCCCCTGGGCGCCGTTGATGTTGACCTCGAGGAGCGGGCTGGCGATGGCCTGGCGGGCCGCCTCGATCGCCCGGTTCTCGCCCGAGGCGCGGCCGATGCCCATCAGGGCCGAGCCGGCGTCCTTCATGATCGTGCGCACGTCGGCGAAATCGAGGTTGATCAGGCCGGGCACCGTGATGATGTCGCTGATCCCCTGGACGCCCTGACGCAGGACATCGTCGACCACCCGGAAGGCGTCGACGATCGAGGTGTTCTTCTGGACGACGTCCTTGAGCCGATCGTTGGGGATCGTGATCAGGGTGTCGACCTTGGCCCGGAGCTCATCGGCGGCCTTCTCGGCGACCAGCTTGCGCCGGTTGCCCTCGAACGAGAACGGCTTGGTCACGACACCAATCGTCAGGGCACCGAGCTCCTTGGCGATCTCCGCGTCGACCGGGGCGGCACCTGAGCCGGTGCCCCCGCCGAGGCCGGCGGTGATGAAGACCATGTCCGAATCGCGCAGGGCGTCGGCGATCTTCTCGGTGTCCTCTTCAGCGGCCCGCTGGCCAATCGACGAGTCGCCGCCGGCACCCAGGCCGCGGGTCATCTTGTCGCCGATCCGGATCTTGTGCGGGGCATCGCTCTGCAGGAGCGCCTGGGCATCCGTGTTGCAGGCGATGAACTCGACGCCCATCATCTCGGCCCGAATCATCCGGTTGACCGCGTTACTTCCTCCTCCACCGACACCGACCACGCGAATCAGCGCGAAGTTCTCGGAATCGGATCGGAGCGGCATCCTGGTTCCTCCGGTGGCCCGCAGGCGGGCCCGATCTGGTCGGTGTTGCGCCGTCGGGCAACCGGGCCCGGACGGTCGAATGGGTAACTTCGGGAAGCGTCCGGCGAGTATACCGTCGCGTCAAGCGATCCGGCTACGGAAATAGATTGCGCAGGGCGTCCCGGATCCGGCCGAACAGTCCGCCGGCCGGCGTCGAGTCGTAGCGGACCGGCTCGCCGGCCATCGTCACCGCGGCGCCCCAGCGGAGCAAACCGATGGCCGTGCTGTAGGCCGGCGTCAGCAGGTTGTCGACCAGGCCACCGACACCGGTCGGGGCGGCCACCCGGACGGGCATCTCGAGGACCTCTCGGCCGAGCTCCGACAGGCCGGCCAGCTGGGCCGCGCCGCCGGTCAGGACGATGCCGGCCGGGAGCATCCCGTGGCCGGTCGCCCGCATCTCGTTGCGGACCAGCTCGAGGGTCTCGCGGCAGCGGGCCTCGATGATCTGGCACAGCTCCATCCGGCTGACCGAGCGGCCGGCTTCTTCGCCAAGGACGCTGACGCTGATCATCTCGTCGGCATCAACCGAGCGCAGGTCGCAGGTGCCGTGGCGCACCTTGAGCTCCTCGGCCACCTGCAGGCTGGTCTTGAGGACCGCGGCAATGTCCATCGTGACGTTGTTGCCGCCGACCGGCAGGACGCTGGTATGGAAGGGCGATCCGTCCGAGAACAGGGCCAGGTCGATCGTCCCGGCGCCGATGTCGGCGACGCCCACGCCCAGGTCCTTCTCGGTCTCGGTCAGGACGGCCTCGGCCGACGCCAGCGAGCTGGCCACGAGCTCGTCGATCTTGACGTCGGCGGCCATCACGCATTTCTGGAGGTTCTGGACCGCGGTTGCCGCCGCGGTCACGATGTGGGTCTCCACCTCGAGCCGGATGGCGCTCATCCCGAGGGGGTCCTTGACGCCCTCCTGGCCATCGACGATGAAGCCCCGGGGCAGGACGTGCAGGACTTCCCGATTGGACGGGATGGACACCGCCCGGGCCACCTCGGTCGCCCGGTTGATGTCCTCGCGGCTGACCTCCCGGTCATGACCGCTGACGGCCACTGCCCCGCGCGAGTTCTGGGACTCGACGTTCTGGCCGCCGACGCCCACGAACGCCCGGTCGATCTTCCAGCCCGACAGGCGCTCGGCCTGCTCCACCGCCTGGGCGATCGAGTTGATCGTCTGCTCGATGTTGACGACGACGCCCTTCTTCAGACCCGTCGCCGGGACTGTGCCCTTGCCGATGATCGTGAGCGTGCCGTCGGCACTGACCTCGCCGATCAGCGCACAGACCTTGGTCGTCCCCACATCGATCCCAACCAGGACCGCCTCTCGTTCCACGTGTTCGTCGTCCCCTTTACAGGAAGTGCCGTCGAATCAGGGCCAGGTTCTGGAAGATCCGTGGCCCGAAGGTGACGAGGGCCACAAGGTACAGGTCCAGACCAAGTCGATCGCCGAGAAAGGTGAGCAACACGGCCACAACCGCGTTGGTGATGAAGCCGCTGACGAAGATCCGATTGTCGTATAAGCCGTCCAGCTACGCCCGTACCGATCCGAGCACCGAGTCGAGTGCCGCGACGATGGCCACGCCCGAATACCGGGCGAATTCGAAGCTGACGTTGACCTTGAGGAGGAGTCCCAGCAGGACACCGAGGCCCAGGCCTGCCAGGGGAAGGAGCACGCGCGAAGGCCCTCCAGCCGGTGCGTTTCGGCAAGGCTACCAGACCCGGCAGGCCACCGGCCGATCACGGCTTGGGCTTGACCGTGAAGGTGCCGTTTTCGGTGTCGGCCAGGATGATCGATTCGATCGTCGGCTCCCGGCCGGCGATCAGGCTCTTGAGCAGGCGGACCTGGCCGGGAACGATCGAGGGCGGCCGGAGACTGGTCACGTAGATCCCGAACACGGCGGTCCACAGGTTGGGCACCGCCTTGACGGTGAAGCCCTGGTCGTCGCTGAGGCTGACCAGCAGGCCGTTGGCCGCCGAGTCGAGGTTGGCCGGGACCAATGAGCCGAGCCGGGTGGCCACGTCGAAGGCGATCGGGTCGATCGCCGAGCCAATCGTGATGGCCGTCGCCGCTGATGCCCGCGAATCGGTGATCGTGGGCAGGCCGGCCGGGCTGGTCTCGCCGACCGCGAGCTGGACGAAGGCGACCCCGCCGGCATCGACCAGGAAGCGACCCGTGGCGGTCTGCCAGACCAGGATCGGCTGGCGCTCGTCGAGCCGGACCCGGATCGTGTTGGGCAGGATCACCCGGACGTCCGCCGAGCGGACCGCCGGCAGGCCGGCCAGGCGCGTCGCGAGCGAGTCGGTCCGGAGGGTCACCAGGTTCGTGCCGTCGCTGATCCCGAGCAGGGCCTTGACGTCGGCGGCATTGGTATACGTGGCCCCCTGCAGGTCAAGCGGCTCGCGGAAGGCGAAGACCGGCGAAGCGCCAACGCCGTAGATCGCCAGGCCGGCCAGGACCAGGACCAGGCCGGCCAGCGCCCGGGTCCGGGACATGCCCGCCGACGATCGCCGGATCGGACGGCCGGGTCGCTGTTGAGCGACCCGCCGGGTCGGCAGCCGGCTCACCGGTTCACCGGTTCACCTGGGCAGGTCGCCCGGGACCAGCCGTCGCCGGATTCGGCTCGACCAGCGCTCCAGGCCCAGGTCCACGATCCGCCCGGCCAGGGCCGCGAAGTCGTAGCCGCCGGCGGCGGCCATTGCCGGGAAGAGGCTGATCGGGGTGAACCCCGGGATGGTGTTGATCTCGGACAGGTAGGCGGTCTCGCCCTCGACGAGGAAGTCGAGCCGGGCGAAGCCCTCCGCCCCGATCGCCCGGTAGGCGTCGCGAGCGATCTTCAGGATGATCGCCCGCCGGCGCGGATCGAGCTCGGCGCTTGGCGAGGTCTCGGACAGACCCGGGGTGTACTTGGCGGCATAGTCGTAGAACTCGTGTCCGGACAGGACCTCGCCCGGACCGTACACCTCGAGCTGGGCCGGATCATTGCCCAGGACGGCCACCTCGAGCTCCCGGGCATTGGGCACGTAGCGCTCGGCCAGGGCCAGGCTGTCGTGTTCAAAGGCCGCCGAAAGCGCGCCGGCGCGCTCGCCCGGATCGTGGGCCAGGGTCATCCCGACCGAGCTGCCCAGGCGGGCCGGCTTGAAGATCAGGCGCGGATCGCCGGTCCCCGCGGCAAACGCCTCGAGCTCAGCCAGGACCCCGACCGGGTCGGCCGCCCAGCGAGCCGCGCGCACTTCGCGCCAGTCGACCACCGGCAGGCCCAAGCCCCGGACGAGACGCTTGAAGAGGGCCTTGTCCATGCCCAGGGCCGACGCCGCGACACCCGACCCGGTGTAGGGCAGGTCGGCCGCCTCGAGCAGTGCCTGGACGGTGCCGTCCTCGCCGAACGGACCGTGGAGAGCCACGAAGACGACCGGCCGCGGGTCCCGGGCGGCCAGGGCCTCGAGGAGCGCGCCGCTGGTCAGGGGGCCCTCGGCACCGAGCGCGGCCGGCGCATCGAAGTCGGCCGGCACGGCCTGCTCACCGGATAGCCGCCACCAGCCGCCGGCCAGGTCGATCAGGACCCGCTCAACGTCGTAGCCGGTCCGGGCCAGCGCCGCGGCCACCGCTGAGCCCGATACGATCGAGACGTC
>JBBRIV010000046.1:0-14831 GCA_038220425.1 Candidatus Limnocylindrales bacterium | reverse complement strand
AAGGCCGTCCGGGCGCAGGCCGAGCGAGCCCTGGCCGCCTTCGTCAAGCAGCACGTCCACGGCGCCGCGGAGCCTCTCGTCCGCGAGGCGGCCAACGTTCGGACGGCCATCCTGCGCGAAGCCGAGCGAGCCGACCTGGTGGTCGTGGGTGCGTCCGCCTCGCCGGCCGAGGGCGGGGCGCCGGCCCACCTGTTCGGCTCGCTGCCCGAGGCGATCGCGACCCGGGCCCGGCCGACCGTGGTCGTGGTCAAGACCCGCGAGACGATCGGCCGGCAGACGTTCGAGAAGTTGGCCGAGCGGGCCGAAACGCTGGCTGCCGCCGACCGCGCGGCCGAGGAGGCCCGGGCGGTACCTACCCGCGTGGAACGCTGGTTCGGCGAATCGAACTTCCACCACGCCGAGTTCGCCGACCTGCGCCGGCTGGTCCAGCTCAAGGAGAAGCAGGGCCTCACGATCAGCCTGGTCCTGCCCACCCTCAACGAAGAGGAAACGATCGGGCCGATCGTGGCCCGCGCGATCCGCGAGATGATGGGCCGCGTCCCGCTCCTCGACGAGATCTTGGTGATCGACTCCGCCTCGACCGACCGGACCCGCGAGATCGCCGAGGCGGAAGGTGCCCGGGTCGTCCGCCACGACGCCGTACTCACCCGCTACGGCAGCTTCAAGGGCAAGGGCGAGGCTCTCTGGAAGAGCCTCTACGAGACGAGTGGCGACCTGATCGTGTGGGCCGACACGGATGTCCGGAGCTGGCATCCGCGGATGGTCTACGGCACGCTCGGCCCGCTCCTGACGGAGCCCCGCCTGCAGTACGTCAAGGGCTATTACCAGCGCCCGATCGTCGAGGAGGGCGTGCTCAAGGAGGGCGGCGGCGGACGCGTCACCGAGCTCGTGGCCCGGCCCCTGATCAACCTGTTCTACCCCGAGCTGTCGGGCTTCATCCAGCCCCTGTCCGGCGAATATGCCGGGCGCCGGGCGCTCCTCCAGACGATGCCCTTCTTCACCGGCTATGCCGTCGAGATCGGACACCTCATCGATGCCGCCGAACGGATCGGGCTGGAAGGCCTGGGCCAGGTTGACCTGGAGCGGCGGGTCCATCGCAACCAGGAGCTCGAGGGCCTCAGCCGGATGAGCTTCGTGATCCTCCAGGCGGTCATGAAGCGGCTCGAAGAGCGGCGCAAGGCACGCCTGTTCGCCGAGCTGGGTTCCACGATGAAGCTGCCCCGCTCGGGTCACGGCCGGCTGGGCCTGGAGGTGATCGAGCTGGCCGACCAGGAGCGCCCGCCGATGATCCGGATCCCGGAATACCTTGAGAAGCGGGCGGGCGAGACGGCCGAGTGACCACGGTCCTGTTTGCTCCGGATTCATTCAAGGGTTCCCTGTCGTCGGTGGAAGTGGCGCGCGCCCTGGCCGAGGGCTGGCGGCGGGTCCGGCCGGCCGATGAGCTGCAACTCACGCCGCTGGCCGACGGCGGCGAGGGCACGCTCGCCGCAATCTCCGCGGCCGGCGGCTGGGTGGAGATGCTGTCGCCGACGGTGGATCCGATTGGCCGTCCAATCGACGGTTCGTGGCTGCGTTCGGCCGACGGCAGCCGGGCGGTGGTGGAGATGGCTGTGGCCTCGGGGATCTCGCGGCTCCGCCCGGACGAGCACGATCCGCTGGGCGCGAGTTCGAACGGCACCGGGCTTTTGCTGCGCGCCGTCCTCGATGCCGGGCCGCGCCGGATCGTGCTGGGAATCGGCGGCAGCGCCACGACCGACGGAGGGGCCGGCATCCTCGACGCCCTGGGTGCCTGGGTCGAGCCCGATGGGATCGACCTTGGCGGCCTCGATACCCGGCTGGCCAGCCTGGAGCTGTTGGTCGCCTGCGACGTGACCAACCCGCTCCTTGGCCCGGACGGTGCGGCCGCCGTGTACGGACCGCAGAAGGGCGCCAGCCCGGCCGATGTGGCCACCCTCGACGAGCGGCTCGGCCGGTATGCCGGGCTGCTCGAGGCGGCGACCGGTCGCAAGGAACGCGACACGCCCGGCGCCGGTGCAGCCGGTGGGGTGGGCTTTGGCCTGCTGTGCCTGACCGACCGGTTCCTGAGCCTGTCCCTCCAACCGGGCGTGGACCTGGTTGCGGGCGAGGTGGATCTCGATGCCAAGCTGGCCCGGGCCGCCCTGGTGGTCACCGGCGAGGGCCGGATCGACGCCCAGACGGCCTTTGGCAAGACGGCCCTGGGCGTTGCTCGACGGGCCCAGGCGGCGGGCGTTCGGTGCATCGCCGTGGGCGGCGGCGTTGAGCCCGAGGGTCGGGCGGCCCTGGCGGCACTGGGCTGCGAGGCCGTGGCCGTCAACGAACCAGGCGTGCCGGTTGCAGAAGCAATGGCCGCAGGAGCTGCGCCGCTCGTTGCCTGCGGTGAGCGCCTGGCCCGGGAGGCGACGTGGCTGAACGGTTGAGCTCCGCTACGGACGTGCCGTCCACGGGTGAGCCGGCCACCGCTGTGCCGGCGGCTACGCGGCCGAAGGCAGCGGTCAAGGCCAAGGTCAAAGGCAAGGCCAAGGTCCGCCGACGGAAGCCGGCCGATCCGGCCCTGGCCTGGGCCAAACGGCTGGCACGAACCCGGCCGGGCCTGGTCGACGACGTCCTCAACGGCCTCGCCGCGTCATATGGGCGACCGCCCTGGGGTCGACGCCTGGGCCCGACCAGTGAGCTGATCCTGACCATCCTGACCCAGAACAGCGCCGACACGAACGCCGAGCGGGCCTTCGAATCGCTGCGCCAGGCATTTCCGTCCGACCAGCCGGTCGAAGAGCATGAAGCCGGCCATGGCTGGGGCGGCCTGGGCCTGGCGCCGGGGGTTCCGCCGGACTGGTTGGCCGTTGAGCAGGCGCCGGTTGCCGAGCTGGTCGAGGCGATCCGGTCGGGTGGCCTTGCCCAGCAAAAGGCGCCCCGGATCCAGGCGGCATTGCGCCACATCCGGACCGAGCGAGGCGACCACTCGCTCGAGTTCCTGGGCGACATGCCGGCCCTCGAAGCGCGCGAGTGGCTGACCCGGATCGACGGTGTCGGCCGTAAGACCGCCTCCGTGCTGCTGCTGTTTTCGTTCGGCACGCCGCTCATGCCGGTCGATCGCCACGTCGAGCGGGTGGGCTGGCGGGTCGGCCTGATTCCGGCCAAGGCGACGGCCGACGACGCCCACGAGCTGTACCTGGCGCTGCTCGAGCCGGACCAGATGTACGAAGCCCACGTCAACCTGATCACCCACGGGCGCGAGGTTTGCCACGCTCGCAACCCCGAGTGCGGCGTGTGTCCCCTCGCCCCGCGCTGCCGCTACCTGGACCGCAAAGCGCCCTGACCCGGTGCCGCCGGGCTGTCGTGGCGCGGGCGGCGCGGTTGGCGGGCCGCGTGGCGGCCGTGGGGCGGTTGGCGGACCGCGAGTCACCAAATCGTTCGCTGAGCGACGCTTATGCACGATCGAGGCTCGTTTTGGGCTCCGGACGGCCCGAATCGAGCCGAATTCGAGCGTGACCACGCTCAACGTCGGTCGGATTTCCCTGGGAATCGGCCGGAGTTCCTGCGTAAGGCTCCACCAG
The DNA here is from genome assembly GCA_038220425.1 of Candidatus Limnocylindrales bacterium. GTDB lineage: Bacteria > Chloroflexota > Limnocylindria > Limnocylindrales > CSP1-4 > Palsa-1033. The sequence continues at coordinate 11,256 of JBBRIV010000046.1, read as the reverse complement.
CGAACGATTTGGCGTTTCGCGGTGGCCGGCGGGCCGTCGCGGGCGCCCACGACCCGTCGCGGCCAGGCGGCACTCCACCGGCAGCCGCGGCGCTCGCGGCAGTGGCAAAGGCTCGCTGCGACCGGGGCACTCCACTCGGCATAGTCCGTTCGGGGCGTGGTGGGCGGCGAATCGGCGCTGCTATCCTCGGCCGATGATGAGTGGCGGCCCAGGCGGGCTTCCGGTCGCACCGCGGATCCTGGTCGTGGATGACGATCCGAACCTGCTGGTGATCCTGGCCGATCAGCTCCGGGCGGACGGCTTCGAAGTGTCGACTGCGCGCGACGGCGTCGAGGCGCTTCGCCGGCTCGAGCATGCCTGGCCGGACCTGCTCGTGATCGACATGATGATGCCCCGGATGGACGGCCTGACCCTGGCCCGCGAGGTCAAGGATCGGGCCGACCTGCCGATCATCGTGCTGACCGCGATCGACACCGGCGACAACAAGGCCGACCTCCTGGAAGAGGTCGCCGAGGACTACGTCACCAAGCCGTACCACTACCCGGAGCTGCGCGCCCGGATCAACCGGGTGCTCAAGCGGCTGGGCGACAAGGTTCCCCGCCAGAGCCTGGTCCTGGGTCCGCGGCTGGTCCTTGAGCTGCATCGGCGCGAGGCCGTGGTCTCGGGCTTGCCGGTTGCCCTGACCCCCACCGAATCGCGCCTGCTATACGCCCTGGCGGCCAACCTGGGCAACACCGTGACGACCGAGACGCTCCTCGCCCGGGGCTGGGCCGAGACCGAGGATGCCGACCCGTCCTACGTGTGGGTCACGATACGCCGGCTGCGCCAGAAGGTGGAGCCCGATCCCAACCACCCGATTCACCTGCTGACCGTGCGCGGCGTGGGCTATCGACTGATTGCCCTGGAAACGGGCGGCGCCGAGTGAGCGGAACGGAGACCAGCGCGGCTGAAGTGGCTCCCGCAGCGCCCGAGCCATCGCCCGAGCCATCGCCCGCGGCCCCCGCGCCGTTCCACGATCGAACCATTCCGGCCCCCTCGTTCAACGGCGGGATCGGCTTTCGGACCCGGCTGACCTTCGCCTTGATCGCGGCCGCGGTTATCCCGCTGGCGGTCTTCGGCCTGCTCCTGGTCGCCGCCCAGCGCCTGCCCGACCCGGTCTCGACCCTGCCCCGGCTGCTCCTCCTGTTCACCGTCCTGGTGGCCCTGATCGCCGTGCTCGGCGCCTACCTGCTGGCGGCCGACCTGACCGCGCCGCTGCGCAAGATCGCGGCCGCCGTCGATCGCGTCTCGGCCGGCGACCTGTCGACGCCGATCGTCGTTGGCGGTGACGACGAGCTGTCCCGGCTGGCCGAGAGCCACAACCGGCTGGCCGGCGCGCTCGAGCGGCGCAACCGCGAGCTCGGCCGGATCCTCGCGGCAATCGAGCATGCCTCGCCTCGCGACGGCGTCGAGTTCCTGGTCGGCCGCGCCTCGGAGGATGCCCGGGCCGCCTTCGGGATGATCGATTCGAAGATCCTGCTCGTCGATCCGGCCACGGTCGCCGAGGACGAGACGATCCCAGGCGATCCGCGGCCGGTCCGGGCCGAGCTGCGGGCCGGCGACGAGCGCCTGGGCCTGCTGGTTGGCCACCTACGGGCGACCCGGGCCTGGGAGCCGGCCGACCAGAACCTGCTCGAACTGTTCGCAGCCGAGATCGGGGTGGCCGTCCGCAATGCCCAGCTCTTCCAGCGGGTTGCCGCCCAAAACAGCCAGCTGCTGGAGCTGGACGCGGCCAAGGACGACTTCCTGCGCGGGGTCAGCCACAACCTCCAGACACCCCTGACCAGCATCCGCGCGTTTGCCGAGCAACTCGGCGAGGAGCGCGGCGACCGGCGCCTGTCAATCATCACCGAGCAGGCCGAGCGCCTGTCGCGGATGGTTCGCCAGCTGCTCACGGTCACCCGGCTCGAATCGGGCGCGCTCCGGCCGCAGGCCGAGGTCATTGGTCTCGCCCCACGTGTCCGGCGCGCCTGGGAAGCCCTGGCGGTGCCCGAGGTGGCCTTCACGATCGACGACCGTTCGGGTGGCTGGCTCGCCGTGGCCGACGCCGACCAGGTGGACCAGGTCCTGTGGGCGCTTCTCGACAATGCCGTGAAGTACGGCCAGCGCGAACCGATCCAGGTCGAGATTGCCGTCGACCATGCCCTCAGCCGGCTCAACCTGACGATCATCGACCACGGCCCGGGCGTCGCCGAGCAGGACCGGGTGCGCCTGTTCGATCGGTTCGCCCGGGGCACCGGCAGCAACGCCGAGGACGGCAGTGGACTGGGCCTGTACGTCTCGCGCGAGCTGTGCCGGGCGATGAACGGCGACCTGGTGGTGGAACCGCATCGCGCCGGAGTAGGGGCCGTTTTCACCGTCGCCCTCCCCGGCGAGTCCCCGCACGAGGGCTGAGGCCTGAGGGGTGAGTGGCGGACCTAGGTTCTGCAGGGGTTTGCGTGTGGCGCACGTATGCGACCTGTTTTGGCCCGAACCTTGCCCGAAGTCGTCGATTCCTTGCGTGGAGTGCATGAAATCGATCGAATCCGCCGCGAGTCGGTCGGGAACTTGCGGGTGACGCACCAGATCGACGCCCGGAGGGTCGAACTCGTCGGATACGTGCTTCAGGCGCAAACCCGGCCGGCAGGTTGGCCGGGGGCGGCACGTCCCCCCGGCGGCGGCACGTTGGCCGGCGGCGGGCCGGCGAAGGGCTTGTGGCATTCTCTGCCCATGAGCAAGCTGAACGTGGCGGTGATCCAGCTTGATGCGGGCACCGACCCCGAGGCGAACGTGCGGGAGGCCGCCCGCCTCGCCGACCAGGCCGCGGCTGACGGCGCCCGCTTGGTCGCCCTGCCCGAGTATCTCCAGTACCGCGGCTCAGACGACGGTTATCGCGCCTCGGCGCGGCCCATTCCGGGCCTGTTCAGCGACGCCTTCGCGCAGGTCGCCCGCCAGCGCAAAGTCTGGATCCTGGCCGGCAGCCTGGCCGAGTCCCCAGGCCGGTCCACGGGCCAGTCCCCGGACCGCCCCTACAACACCAGCATCCTGCTGAACCCGCAGGGCGAGATCGCAGCCACCTACCGCAAGATCCACCTGTTCGACATCGCTCTGCAGGATGGCCCTTCCGATCGCGAATCGGACCGGGTTACGCCCGGCGATCGAGCCATCGTGGCCGAGGTCGACGGCACGAAGATCGGCCTGTCGATCTGCTACGACCTGCGCTTCCCCGAGCTGTATCGGGCCCTGGCCGTGGCCGGCGCCGAGATCCTGGCCGTACCCGCCAACTTCCTCGAACGGACCGGCCGCGACCACTGGGAGGTCCTCCTGCGAGCGCGGGCCATCGAGAACGGCGCGTACGTGATCGCCCCGGCCCAGGTCGGCGGTTCGCCGGGCTTCCCGGCGCACGGCCACTCGATGATCGTCGACCCGTGGGGCACCGTGATCGCCGAGGCGGCGGGCGGAGTAACGATCATCCAGGCCAGCCTGGACCTTGACCGGGTCGCCTCCATTCGCCGCCAGATCCCCGTCCTGACCAATCGCCGGGCGATTGACGTCGACGTTGTGGATGGGTAGAGTCACCGGCAACTGAATAGCTCTATCAAGAGTGGCGGAGGGACCGGCCCGTTGAAGCCACGACAACCTACCGGCGAAGAACCGGCAAGGTGCCAATTCCGGGCAGGTCCGCCTGCACGATAGGGAACCCATGAGACCCTTCCGTGCAGGAAGGGTCTTCTCGTTTCTGCCGGTCCGAACTGTCGCCCGACCAACCTCGCGTCCACGGACGCGGCCGGAACGAGGAACCACGACCGTGACCATCGAACTCCTGGGGGAGCCACAGGCACCAGCCGGCGCAAGCGCCGACGGCCGGATCCTGGGCCTGCGCTGTCGAGCCTGTGGACGGCCCGAAGCGCTCGGCCCGCACTATGTCTGTGCCGCCTGCTTCGGGCCACTCGAGGTGGCCTACGACCTGGAGATCGTGGCCAGGACCCTGACCCGGGCGGCGATCGAGTCCCGCCCCGCCGGCATCTGGCGCTACCTGGAGCTGCTGCCCGTGGACGCCCAGCCCGCCCGAGGACTGCCCGTTGGGTCGAGCCCGCTGATCCCCGCCGAGCGGCTGGGCCAGGCGATCGGAATCGAGCGCCTGCTGATCAAGGACGACAGCCGCAACCCCACTCTCTCGTTCAAGGACCGGGCGGTTGCCGTGGCGGTTGCCCGGGCCGTGGACTTCGGCCTGGAGGCGCTGGCCTGTGCCTCGACTGGCAACCTGGCCGGCGCAACGGCGGCCGCCGCCGCGGTCGCGGGCCTCCCGGCCTATGTCTTCGTGCCGGCCGACCTGGAGCCGGCCAAGATCGACCACGCCCTGGCCTACGGCGCCACCGTCGTTCCGATCCAGGGCACCTACGACGACGTCAACCGGCTGTGCCTGGAGATTGCCGACGAGCGCGGCTGGGGCTTCGTCAACGTCAATCTCCGGCCGTTCTACGCCGAGGGCAGCAAGACCCTCGCCTACGAGATCGCCGAGACCCTGGGCTGGCGCCTGCCCGACGTGATCGTCGCCCCGGTTGCCTCCGGGGCCATGTTCACCAAGATCGCCCGCGGCTTCGATGAGCTGGCGATCCTGGGTCTCGTCGAGCGCACCCCGGTCCGTTTTGTCGGTGGCCAGGCGGCCGGCTGCGGGCCGGTGGCCAGCGCATTTACCAGCGGCTCCGACGTGATCGAGCCGGTGCGCACCCCGGACACGATCGTGCGTTCCCTGGCGATCGGCAACCCGGCCGATGGACGCCATGCTGTTGAGCTGGCCCGGTCGAGCGGCGGTTCGATCGAAGCGATCCCCGATGAGGCGACGGCCGAGGCGATCCGCCGGGCGGCCCGGCTCGAGGGGATCTACCCGGAGACCGCCGGCGGGGTGACGATCGCAGCGGCCGAGGCGGCTCGCCGGCGGGGGGTCATCGGACCCAGCGACGAGGTCGTGGCCCTGATCACGGGCAACGGACTCAAGACGCCGGATGCGTTCCGCTACGGCGTAGAGGACCGTCCGGCTGAGCCGGGCCGGACTGGGCTCGCCCCGATCCTGCCGGCCAGCTACCGCGCCTTCGAAGCCTGGCTGGACCGATGAGCACCGTCCGGATTCCACCCGTCCTGCGCGTCTCGACCGGCGGCCAGAAGCTCGTCGAGATCGCGGGCGGCACCGTCGGTGACGTGCTCACCGCGCTGGTCACGAATCATCCGGGGCTGGCCGGCCAGATCTTCGGCGCCGATGGCGAGCTCAACCGGTTCATGAACGTATTCCTGAATGACACCGACATCCGCCACCTCGAGACCCTGGCCACCCCGGCCACCGACCGGGACTCGATCGTCCTCCTGCCGGCCATGGCAGGCGGCTGTTCGACTGCCGAAGATTGCCCTTGCCAGCACCGCTCGTAGGCGCTCCGGCCACCGCCCGCCAGCGTTTCGCGGCGCGCCTCGCCGAGCGGCCGCTGCTGGCCGACGGCGGCATGGGCACGCTCCTGTACAGCCGGGGCATTCCCCAGCGAGCCTGCCTCGAGGAGCTGGTCGTGCGCCGACCGGACCTGGTCGGGGCCGCCCACCGGGAGTACCTCGTCGCGGGCGCCGAGCTGATCGAGACGCTGACCTTCGGGGCGAACCGGTTGCGCCTGGCCTCCGCCGGCCTCGACATCACCGCCGGCCTGCTCAACCGGCGGGCGGCGGCGCTGGCCCGCGAGGCGCGCGACGTGGCCGGGCGCGAGGCGCTGGTGGGCGGCTCGATCGGGCCGCTCGAGTCGGCCGGCCGGGGCGCAGGCCGCCGCCCTGACGCCGTCCGGCGCGATGCGTTTCGGGAGCAGCTCGACGGGCTGCTCGAGGGCGGCATCGACGTGGTGGTCCTGGAAACCTTCGTCGACCTCGACGAGCTGCTCATCGCCATCCAGGTCGCCGGGCAGGCCTCGGACCTGCCGATCATCGCCTCCCTGACCTTCGGCGAGGACCTGATCCTGCCCAACGGCACCACCCCGGAGCAGGCGGCGATCGCCGTGGCGGCGGCCGGGGCAGATGTCGTCGGAGTGAACTGCGGGGCCGGGCCACAGGGCTGCATCGACGCCCTGGAACAGATGGCCGGCGTGTTTCAGGGCGGAGCGAGCGGCTCGGTCATGCCCAACGCCGGTCTGTCCCAGCGGCTGGCCGACCGGTTCGTATACGCCGCAGCGCCCGAGTACCTGGCCGCGATGACCGGCCGAATGCTGGCTGCCGGAGCCCAGATCGTGGGCGGCTGCTGCGGCACCACGCCCGAGCACATCGCCGCGATGCGGGTCATCCTCGATGCCGGGGCGTCGGCCGCCGTGGACACCCGAATGGCGACACCCACGGTGTCCGTGCTCGACACAGCCCGGCCGGCCGAGGTCCATGAGTTGCCGCCCACCCGCCTGGCCCAGGCCCTGGCCGCGGGGCGGTTCGCCATCTCGGTCGAGATCGACCCGCCCCGGAGCATCCGCAACGAACGAACAATCGAGGCGGCCCGGCTCCTGCGCGATGCCGGGGTGGACCTCGTCAATGTGTCCGACTCGGCCATGGCCCGGGTCCGGATGAGCGCCCTGTCGGTGGCTTTCGGGATCCAGCACGACCTGGACCTGGAATGCCTCGTCCATACCACCACCCGCGACCGGAACCTGATGGCCCTGGAGTCCGAGCTACTGGGTGCCCATGCCCTGGGCGTGCGCAACATCCTGGCCCTGACCGGCGACCCGCCCCGGATCGGCGACTATCCCACCGGCACCGGCGTGTGGGACGTCGACTCGATCGGCCTGATCGAGATCCTGGCCCGGCTCAACCGCGGCGAGGACGGCGCCGGCTCACCGATCGGCCAGCCGGCCGGCTTCACGATCGCCTGCGCGCTGGACCCAACGGCGGCCGACGCTGCGACCGAATGGGACCGGCTCGAGCGCAAGCTGGCCGCCGGCGCTCACCTGGTGATGACCCAGCCGGTCTATTCCCAGCAGCAGGTGGAGGTGATGCTGGCCGAAGCGCGCCTGCGTTTTGGGCCGCGCGGGTTCCCCGTGCCGGTTCTGCTTGGTGTGCTGCCCCTGGTCTCGACTCGCCATGCCGAATTCCTGCACAACGAGGTGCCCGGGATCACGATCCCGGACGAGGCCCGGGCGGCGATGCAGGCCGCCGGCGAACGCGGCTCCGAGCTGGGGATCGAGATGGCCGACGAGCTCCTTGGCAACGTCGAGAGCGAGGTCAACGGGACCTACATCATGCCCAGCTTTGGTCGCTACGAGCAGTGCGCCGAGCTGGTCCGGCGGATCCGCCGGCGGCATCCGGTCGCACCGTGACGACCGCGCGAGAGGCCCGCCTGGCCCGATTGCCGGAGCTGCTCAAGGAACGGATCCTGGTCCTGGATGGGGCCATGGGCACGATGCTCCAGGAGCATCACATCAGCGAGGCGGACTGGCGCGGCGAACGCTTTCGCGACCATCCACGGGACGTCCGCGGCGACAGCGACCTGCTCTGCCTGACCCAGCCCGAGGTGGTCGGCGGGATCCATCGGGCGTACCTGGTCGCCGGCGCCGACATCATCACGACCAACTCGTTCACGGCCACCCTGATCGCCCAGGCCGACTACGGCCTGGACGCCGAGGTAGTCGTCGAGATCAACCGGGCTGCCGCCAGCCTTGCCCGGGCCGCCGCCGACGAGGCGGAGCGAGCCGACCCGGACCGGCCGCGTTACGTGGCCGGAGCCCTGGGCCCAACCAACCGGACCGCCTCGATCTCGCCCGATGTGTCCGACCCGGCTGCCCGGAACGTGACCTTCGAGGAGCTCGAAGGGGCCTATCGCCAGGCGGCCCGGGGCCTGGTGGAGGGCGGCGCGGACCTTCTGCTGATCGAGACGATCTTCGACACGCTCAACGCCAAGGCGGCGATCTTCGGGGTCGAGACGCTCTTCGAGGAGCTGGGCTTCCGGCTGCCCCTGATCATCTCGGGCACGATCGTGGACGCGTCCGGCCGGACCCTTTCGGGGCATACCGTCGAGGCGTTCTGGCACAGCGTCCGGCACGCCAACCCACTGGTCGTGGGCCTCAACTGCGCCCTGGGTCCGCGCCAGCTTCGGGAGCACCTGGACGTGCTGTCCAGGATCGCCGACCGCCCGGTGTCGGCCTACCCCAATGCCGGGCTGCCCAACGAGCTGGGCGGCTACGACGAGACACCCGAGCAGATGGCCGCCGCCCTGCATGCCTGGGCCGTCGACGGCCTGCTCAACATCGCCGGCGGCTGTTGTGGGACCACGCCCACCCACATTGCCGCAATCGCGGCGGCCGTCGCCGGGATCACGCCCCGGCTGGTGCCGGCCACGACCAGCGCCACCCGCCTGGCCGGTCTGGAGGCGGTGATCATCCCGCCGCCGGGCAATGCCTTCGTCAACGTGGGCGAGCGGACCAACGTGACCGGCTCGCGCAAGTTCGCCCGAATGATTGCCGAGGGCCGCGAGGACGAGGCCGTGGCGATCGCCCGTGAGCAGGTGGTCAACGGGGCCCAGGTCATCGACGTGAACATGGACGAGGCGATGCTCGACGGCGTCGCCGCGATGACCCGTTTCCTGCGCCGGATCGCGACCGAACCGGACATTGCCCGGGTGCCGGTGATGGTCGACAGCTCGCGCTGGAGCGTCCTCGAAGCGGGTTTGCGCCAGCTTGGCGGCAAGGGCATCGTCAACTCGATCTCGCTCAAGGAAGGCGAGGCAGAGTTCCTGCGCCAAGCCCGCCTGTGCCGGCGCTACGGCGCGGCGGCGGTGGTCATGGCCTTCGACGAGCGGGGCCAGGGCGACACGGTCGAGCGCCGGGTGGCGATCCTGACCCGGGCCTACAAGTTGCTCACCGAGGTCGTGGGCTTCGACCCGAGCGACATCATCCTGGACGCCAACATCTTCGCGATCGCCACCGGCATCGAGGAGCACAACCGCTACGCCCTGTCGTTCATCGAAGCCGTGACCCGGCTCAAGGCCGAGCTGCCTGGGACCCGGACGTCGGGCGGCGTGTCCAACGTGTCGTTTGCCTTCCGGGGCAACGACCGCGTCCGCGAGGCGATCCACTCGGTCTTCCTGTACCACGCGATCCAGGCCGGGCTGGACATGGCCATCGTCAACGCCGGGGTCCTGCCGGTCTACGACGAGATCGAGCCGGAGCTCCGCGAGCGGGTGGAGGACGTCGTCCTGGATCGCCGGCCGGATGCCACCGAACGGCTCCTGGAGATCGCGATCCGCTACGCCGGCGATGCCGGGATGGTCCCGCTGGCCGAGGACCTGTCGTGGCGCGACCAGCCGGTCGAAGCGCGCCTGACCCACGCCCTGGTCAAGGGCATCGATACCTGGATCGTGGAGGACACCGAGGCCGCCCGGCTGCGGGTGAGCCGGCCGCTGGAGGTCATCGAGGGCCCCTTGATGGCCGGGATGCAGGTTGTGGGCGACCTGTTCGGGGCCGGCCGGATGTTCCTGCCCCAGGTGGTCAAGAGCGCCCGGGTCATGAAGAAGGCCGTGGCCCACCTGGTCCCGTACCTGGAGGCGGACCAGTCGGGCACCCGCAAACGAGCCGGCCTGATCGTCACCGCCACGGTCAAGGGCGATGTCCACGACATCGGCAAGAGCATCGTTGGGGTGGTCCTGGGCTGCAACGACTACGAGGTGGTGGATCTCGGGGTGATGGTCCCGGCAGCGCGCATCCTGGAGACGGCGCGCGATTTGAAGGCCGACTTCATCGGGCTGTCCGGTCTGATCACGCCGTCCCTGGACGAGATGATCCACGTGGCCTCCGAGATGGAGCGCGAGGGCTTCACGATCCCGCTCCTGATCGGCGGGGCAACCACGTCGCGGGTTCATACGGCGGTCAAGATCGCGCCGGCCTACTCGGGTCCGGTTGTCCACGTCCTGGACGCCTCGCGGGCGGTGGGCGTGGCCGGTGCCCTGGTGGATCCCGCCCGGCGGGACGGGTTCGTGGCGGACGTCGCGACGGACTACGCCACGGTCCGTCACGACCGGGGCGTTCGCCAGGCGCGCGAGCGGCGGCTCAGCCTGGCCGAGGCCCAGGCGAACCACGTCCCGATCGACTGGTCGGCCGGTCCGCCGCCGCCGCGCCCGTCGTTCCTGGGCGTCCGGACCTTCGAGCGCTACCCGCTCAGCGACCTCGTGGACCTGATCGACTGGACTCCGTTCTTTGCCACCTGGGAGTTGCGCGGCGCCTACCCGGCGATCCTCAGCGATCCGGTCGTTGGTCCGGCCGCCAGCGAGCTCCACGCCGATGCCCTGAAGCTCCTCCGGCGGATCGTGGACGGCAACCTGCTCCAGGCCAACGCCGTCGTGGGCTTCTGGCCGGCCAATGCCGATGGCGACGACATCGTCCTGTGGGCCGACGACGAGCGCCGGGTGGAGCTCGCCCGCTGGCACACCCTTCGCCAGCAGATGGCCAAGACCGATGGCCGGCCGAACGTGGCCCTGGCCGACTTCACCGCACCGATCAGCAGCGGTGTGGCTGACTACGTCGGGGCCTTCGCGGTCACGACCGGCCACGGTGTGGATGAGCTGGTCGCCGTGTTCGCCGCCGCCAACGACGACTACGGCTCGATCCTGGCCCGGGCGCTGGCCGATCGACTGGCCGAGGCCTTTGCGGAGCGCCTCCACGAGCGCGTCCGGCGCGAATTGTGGGGCTATTCCGGCGAGCACCTGACCAACGCCGAGTTGATTGCTGAGCGCTACCAGGGCATTCGGCCGGCGCCCGGCTACCCGGCCTGCCCCGACCACACCGAGAAGCGGACGCTCTTCCGGCTGCTCGAGGCGGAAGCCCGGGCGGGGATCGAGCTCACGGAATCATGCGCGATGCTGCCCGGGTCGTCGGTGGCCGGCTACTACTTCTGGCACCCGCAAAGCGCCTACTTCGGGGTGGGCCGGATCGGCCGCGACCAGCTCGAGAACTACGCCCGGCGGTCGGGCAAGCCGCTCGCCGAGGCCGAGCGATGGCTCGCCCCGAACCTCGCCGACGAGGGCTGAGGGGCGGAAGCGGCAACCCGGGCGGGCGCCCCGGGCCGCGGTGCGGGCCGCGGTGCCGCCCGGGCCGTGCCGGGCCGCCGTGCCGGGCCGCGGTGCCGCCCGGGCCGTGCCGGGCCGCCGTGCCGTGCCGCGAGGCGGCGACCGCCAGACTGACAAATGCCGCCACCAGCGGCCGTATGACCGGAACTGGTCAGTTTTCGACGGTTTCA